>DAINSJ010000030.1:0-7837 GCA_036741375.1 Candidatus Limnocylindrales bacterium | reverse complement strand
CAGACGGCCCGTCTTCGGACGGGCCGTCTGGCTATCCGGGACCGCCGTCAGACCTTGCGAAGAACCTTGCGCCACGCACGGGTTCTTCCTGTTTCTTGCCAGCGGTACTAGCCCATTCGTATAGTCGCCCGGCATCTGGCCGGTGCTAGAGTGGTGACACCTGTCACCCGACAGAGTTCCCCGGGGAGGATCATCACTTGCGTCGTACCAGTCGGCTTGTCCTGCTAATCGGCGTCTTTCTTGCGGCGGTCGTCTTCATCGTGATCGCCATCGGCGGGATCGGCGGCGGCGGCGGGGGTCAGCTTCAGGCAACCCAGGCGCCGACGACCGCCGACACGGTCATCGCCGTGGTCGACATCCCCCTCGGGAAGGTCGTGACCGCGGACATGGTCACGAAGCAGGTTCTGTCCCTGACCGGGCGAGACCCGGACGCGCTCGGCGACCCCTCGCAGGCGATCGGCCAGACCGCGCGCAGGGCCCTCGCGGCTGGCGGTCAGGTCCACGTCTCGGACTTCAAGTTCGGAGTGACGACGCAGCTCGACGTGCCGACCGGCAAGCGCGCCTTCGCAATCGAGACGAACGAGCTCACGGGCGTCGGCAACCTCGTGAACGTCGGTGACAACGTCGATGTCCTGATCACCCTCGGCGCCGCCGCCTTCCCGGTGGTCCAGGTGCTCCGCGACGGCACGATCACGGTCGTGACCGGGCTCAACGCAACGAGCGTCAAGCTGCCGCTCCTGCTCGAGAACGTCCAGATCCTGGGCACGATCGATCAGGCCGTGGCCGCTCCCGCAGCCGCAAATGGCCAACCGGCGGCCTCGAGCCCACCGAGCCTGACCGGCGCGAACAAGCTCCTGATCCTGGCCGTCACCCCGGCCCAGGCCGAGGTCCTCCTGTTCGCCCGCACGACCGGCACGCTGGATGTCGTCCTGCGATCGCCGCTCGACACCGACGCGACGATCGCCACCGACGGCGTGATCCTGAAGACCCTCATCGACAAGTACGGCCTGCTGCCGCCGCAGCTCGTCCAGACCATCGTTCCGACACCCCACCCGTAGCCACGCGCACGTAGCGAGAAACCGGAGCCAACGCGTCCAATGGCCGACCGCATCAAGGTCCTGATCGTCGACGACATCCAGGAGACCCGCGACCACCTCTCCAAGCTCCTCGGCTTCGAGGCGGACGTGGAGGTGGTCGGGGCTGCTCCAGGCGGTCTCGAGGCGATCCAGATGGCGACGACGCTCAAGCCGGACGTCGTCCTGATGGACATCAACATGCCGGGCATGGATGGGATCACGGCGACCGAGAAGCTCGCCGCCGAGGTCCCGAACGCCTCGGTCGTGATGATGTCGGTCCAGGGCGAGGCGGACTACCTCCGCCGATCGATGCTCGCCGGCGCTCGCGAGTTCCTCGTGAAGCCGTTCAGCTCGGACGAGCTCACGGCGTCCATTCGCCAGGTCTACGGCCGGGAGCAGGAGAAGGCCAGTCGGATGGCCGTGCCTGTCATCGCGACCGGCGCGCCTTCCAGGGCCGATGGCTCGGGCGAGCCCGCCTCGATCGTGGCGATCTTCAGCCCCAAGGGCGGTGTTGGCCGCACGACGGTCGCGGTGAATCTCGCCGTTGCGGCGGCTTCGCTCGGCCGGAAGGTCGCGCTCGTCGACGCGTCGTTCCAGTTCGGCGACGTGGGCGTTCTGCTGAACCTCAACCCGCGCAACAAGTCGATCGCGGACCTCGCTGGGGAGCTCCAGACCGGCGAAGCGGAGTCGCTCGACACCTTCATGATCACCCACTCGTCTGGCGTCCGGGTCCTCCTCGCCCCGCCGAGTCCCGAGCAGGCCGAGCTCATCACCCCGCTCGCTGTAAAGCACGTGCTCCAGGGCCTCCGCCGGGACTACGAGCTCGTCGTCGTCGATTGCCCGTCGACGTTCAACGAGCCGACCATTGCCGTGCTCGACGAGAGCGATGTGATCCTTACCCTCCTCAGCCTCGAAATCACGAGCGTGAAGAACATGCGGCTGTTCCTCGAGGTGTCGGAGCAGCTCGGCTACGACAACGACAAGATCCGGCTCGTCCTCAACCGAGCCGACTCCACGCTCGGCATCCGGGTCGCGGATGTGGAGCATTCCATCGGGCGGAAGGTGGACCACACGATCGTCAGTGATGGTCGCAGCGTGGTCTATGCGCTCAACCGGGGCGTGCCCTTCTTCCTGAGCAATCGTGAGGCGCAGGTCTCGCAGGACATCCTGCGGCTGGCCCAGGCAATCACGGGACAAGCACCGCTGGCGCTCGTTGCGTCAGCGGCAGACAAGTCGACCAAGACGGCAGCGACGAAGAAGTCGCTGTTCGCCTGGCGGTCGTAAGGGGGAACCGCTAGATGTCTCTGCTGAAGCGAATCGAGAGCGCTCGACCCGGCGCCTCCCCCGAGGAGCGCCTCCCCGCCACGACGCCGCCGCCGCCCGGCGGCCGCGACGTCGTTCCGCCGACGGCACCCGCCGGCCCGCGGCTCATGTCGCAGGCGCCAGCCCGGGAGTCGTTCCGCGACGTCAAGTTCCGAATCCAGAACCGGGTGATCCAGGACCTGGACCCGAAGCTGGACCTGGCGAACCAGGTCGAGGTCCGGCGCCAGATCGAAGAGATCTTCAGCCGCGTCATCGACGAGGAGGGCCTTGCCCTCACCCGCGCCGAGCGCGTCCGGATGCTCGAACAGATCACCGACGAGATCATCGGCCTCGGGCCGCTGGAGCCGCTCCTCCGTGACGACTCCATCTCCGAGATCATGGTCAACGGACCGCGCCAGATCTACATCGAGCGGTCCGGCAAGCTCGAGCTGACGAATGTCGTCTTCCAGAACGACGACCACGTCATGCGGATCATCGACCGGATCATCGCCCCGATCGGCCGCCGCGTCGACGAGTCGAGCCCGATGGTCGACGCCCGCCTGACCGACGGCTCCCGCGTCAACGCGATCATCCCGCCGCTGTCGCTCGTGGGCCCGGTCATCACGATCCGGAAGTTCGCCGCCACCCCGTTCACGGTCGACGACCTCGTCCGCTTCGGCACGGCGACGCCCGACATGTTCGAGTTCCTCCGAGCCTGCGTCGAGGCGCGCCTGAACGTCTTCGTGTCCGGCGGCACCGGCTCCGGCAAGACCACGACCCTGAACGTCCTCTCCGGGTTCATCCCGAACGACGAGCGGATCGTGACGATCGAGGACGCGGCCGAGCTCCAGCTCCGCCAGGAGCACGTCGTGACCCTCGAGTCGCGGCCGCCGAACATCGAGGGCCGCGGCGCGGTCCCGATCCGCGAGCTTGTCCGAAACGCCCTCCGAATGCGACCCGACCGGATCGTCGTCGGGGAGTGCCGTTCGGGCGAGGCGCTCGACATGCTCCAGGCCATGAACACCGGCCACGACGGTTCGCTGTCCACGGGCCACGCCAACAGCCCCCGCGACATGCTTGCCCGGCTCGAGACGATGGTCCTCATGGCCGGCGTCGACCTGCCGGTTCGCGCCATCCGCGAGCAGATCGCCTCCGCCGTCGACCTGATCGTCCACCAGTCGCGCCTCAAGGATGGGACTCGAAAGATCACGGCGATCACCGAGGTCCAGGGCATGGAAGGCGACATCATCGTCATGCAGGACGTCTTCCAGTTCGAGCAGACCGGCGTCATCGAAGGCAAGATCCAGGGTCGCCTCAAGCCGACCGGGATCCGGCCGAAGTTCGTCGAGCAGTTCGAGCAGCAGGGGATCCATCTCCCCAACGGCATCTTCGGCTTCGCGTTCTAGGCACGGAGACCTCGCACATGCCAATGCTCCTGATCGTCGCCTCGGTCGCAGCCCTCTCGATCGTCCTGATCGCGTTCGGGCTGGCCACCGCCGGGACCGGCGGAATCACGCTCGAGCGTCTCGAGCGCTATGCGGCCACGGGTCGCGCCGCCATCCCGGGCCAGAAGAGCGATGGCATCGCCGAGCTCATCCAGCAGTCGGCGGCCCTGAGCGTCCTCAACAAAGCGGTCGAGAAGCGGGACTTCGGGGCGAACCTGCTCCGTGACCTCGGCGCCGCGGACCTGAAGCTCAAGCCCTCCGAGTTCCTCGCGATCTGGGCCGGGGCGGTCGTCGGGCTGCCGCTGCTGTTCTTCCTCATCGGCTTTGTCGTCCCGTCGCTGCAGAGCCCGCTGATGCTCCTCCTGGCCCTCTTCCTGGGCTTCCTGGTCCCGCGGTTCTGGCTGCGGCGGCGCAAGTCGTCCCGGCTGAGTGCGTTCAACAAGCAGCTGCCTGACACGATCACCCTGATCGCGAATGCGCTACGAGCCGGCTCGTCGTTCCTCCAGGCGATCGAGCTCGTCGTCCGCGAGGCGCGGCCGCCGATCAACATCGAGTTCGGGCGCGTCATCCGCGAGGTCAACCTCGGCTTGCCATTTGACGTCGCCCTCGAGAACATGGTCCGCCGGGTGAAGTCCGAGGACTTCGAACTGATGGCGACCGCGATCGCGATCCAGCACCAGGTCGGCGGCAACCTCGCCGAGATCCTCGACTCGATCGCGTTCACGATCCGCGAGCGCGTCCGGATCAAGGGCGAGATCAACACGCTCACGGCTCAGCAGCGGCTGTCCGGCTACGTCGTGGCGGGCCTGCCGATCGGTCTCGCGGGGATCCTGTTCATCATCGCCCCATCGTTCTTCCAGCCGATGTTCGTCAAGCCCCCGGAACTCCTCGGGATCCCGGTCGGCGTGATCCTGCTCGTCGTCGGCGGCGTGGCGATGTTCATCGGCTTCCAGGTCATCCGCAAGATCGTCGACATCGAGGTCTAGGACATGCCAGTCCCCATCATCGTTGGCGCCGTCGCCGCGGTCGCCGTCATCCTGATCTTCGTCGGGCTCACGGGCTCGCGAGGCGAGGATCCGCTGCGGACCCGCCTGAACCAGCTCGGCGCGATGACCGCGAAGGACCTCCAGGAGCTCGAGCTCCAGATGCCCTTCTTCGATCGCACGATCAAGCCGCTCGCGGCGCGCCTCTCCGGCGCGGTTTCACGAATTACCTCTTCCTCCTTCAGCGAGCGGACCGAAAAGCGGCTCGCGATGGCCGGCAATCCGGGCGACATGCGGGTCAGCGACTGGCTCGGCATCAAGGCGATCGGCGCCGGCATCGGCGCGGCGCTCTTCTTCCTCGTCATCGGCGTCTTCGGCAACGACCTGCTCATGGGCGCGCTGCTCGCGCTGGTCGGCGCGGGGATCGGCTACATCGGCCCGGAGTTCTGGCTCGGCCGTCGCGTCAAGGGCCGCCAGAAGAAGATCCTCATCGGGATCCCCGACGCGCTCGACCTGCTCACGATCTCCGTTCGCGCGGGCCTCGGCTTCGATGCCGCTCTCGGCAAGGTCGTCGAGAAGATGAAGGGGCCCCTCGTCGACGAGTTTCGGCGGGCCCTCGCCGAGGTACGCGTCGGCAAGACGCGCCGCGATGCCCTGCGGGACATGATCCCGCGGACCGAGGTCCAGCCCCTGACGAACTTCATCGGCGCGATCATCCAGGCCGAGCAGCTCGGCGTGTCGATCTCGAAGGTCCTGCAGGTCCAGTCGGAGCAGCTCCGGATCGAGCGCCGCCAGCGCGCCGAGGCACAGGCCGCCCAGGCGCCGATCAAGATGCTGTTCCCGCTCGTCGGCTGCATCTTTCCTTCGCTGTTCGTCGTCATCCTCGGGCCCGCGATCATCCTGATCGTCCAGAATCTGGGCTAGCGCGGCGGACCGGGTGCCGCGAGCCGCGGCCCCGCGGGCCGCCCGTAACGAGACCCGGGCGACCGTTCTCGCCGATCACGTCGCGGTCGGCGATTCGCTGTGGGCCAAGTTCTTGGGTCTGATGGGCCGTCGCACGCTGCCGGCCGGCGACGCGCTCTGGCTGCCCCACGAGAACGGAATCCACATGTTCTTCATGCGGTTCCCGATCGACGCGATCTTCGTTGGGCCGCCGGACGCTGACGGCCGTCATGCGGTGATCTCGCTCCATCGCGATCTCAAGCCATGGACCGGGATCGTGCCGCTCGTTCGCGGCGCCGACGGGGTCCTCGAACTACCGTCAGGGGTCATCGAAACGTCGGGGACGGAGCATGGGGATGCGATCCGCATCGACTGAGATGACCAGGCTGTGGCGCGCCATTGCCAGTCCGATCGAGTTCGGGGAGCGGCGCTACCCGGCCCCGGGTCTCGTCCTTCTTGCCGCGATCGGCGGCGTCCTGCTGCTCGTGATCGCAACGACCGCCTGGCGAACCGGGACGGATGAGCTGGCGTACTGGAACGCGGCCGAGCGTCTGCGAGCGGGGCTGCCCATGTACACGCCGGCCGCACTGCCGGGCGACGCCTCGTTCGGTTACTGGTATCCGCCGCCGCTGGCCCAGCTGCTCGTGGTTGTCACACCGTTCCTCTCCGCTGACACGTTCACGATTCTGTGGACCCTCTTGCTCCTTGCCTCTCTGTTCTGGCTCGGTGGGCGGAACCTCCTGGTCGCCATGGCGCTCATCGCGTTCCTGCCGGTGGCCGAGGAGCTGCGGTCTCGGAACGTCCACCTCGTACTCGCGGTGCTCATCGTCCTGGCGATTCGCCGGTCGAGCGCGTTCTGGGCGCTCGCCGCCGCGATCAAGATCGCACCGGTCCTCGGCGTGCTGTACCTCGCCGCGGCTGGGAGAATTCGCGAGGCGCTCCAGGTCGGCCTTCTGGGGCTCCTCATGCTCGCGATCAGCGTCGCGCTCGCGCCCGACGTGTGGCGCGACTTCGTGACGATCGTCGGTGCTCAGGCAGCCACGAACGGTGCCTCAGTCCTGAATATCTCGTACCCGGTGCGGTTCGCCGCGGGGGGGCTGCTGGCGATCGCGGCTGGACGACTGGGCGGGCGAGTTGGCGAAGTGCTGGTTGTTGTCGCGGTGACCCTAGCAAATCCGACTCTTTGGGCGACGGCGCTCAGCCTGCTCGTCGCGGTCGTCCCGCTGCTGCGGTCCCGGCCCGGCGTTCGAGCGAAGTCCGCCGAGCTTCCAACAACCGCGGCGCCCGCGGAGGCCTGATCCCCCGAAGTGGCAACCAAACGGCGCGCTGCGCGTCACAGGGCCGATGACCACACGTAATCCGCTGGTGAGCGCCAGGGCGCATTGTTATGGCATGTCGCTTGTTACTGGACTTCGTCTCGCCGTTGGATCCGTGGCGGATCGCGCCCTGGACCTCGCCCTGCCGCCCACGTGCGCCGGCTGCAACCAGGAAGGCAACGTGCTGTGCCGCGAGTGCCGGCCCGCGCTTGACGTCCGCCTCAACGCGGTGCCCGGCGTACCGATCGGGCTTCCTGCCGACCTGCCGGCGCCGCTCCTGCAACTCGAGTGGTGCGCGCCCTTCACCGGCGTCACGCGTCGGGCGGTCCATCGCCTCAAGTACTCGGGCGAGCGCCGGCTCGCGGTGCCGCTTGGCGAGGCCATCGGGAATCGCTGGCGGATGGCGGGCGCCGGCGGCGATGTGCTCGTCCCTGTCCCGGCGTCAGCAGACCGGATCCGCGAACGCGGCTACGACCAGGCGGTCCTGATCGCCCGCGTTGCCGGGCGGCACCTCCAGCTGCCGGTCGTCGAAGCGGTTCGCCGTGCCCACGATACGGCCGCCCAGTTCGACCTCGATCGGGCGGATCGGGGAGAGAACGTTCAAGACGCGTTCGACGTCGTCGCGGCCGATCAGATCCGGGGCCGCTGGGTCGTCCTCGTCGACGACATCGTCACCACCGGCGCGACCCTCGCGGCGTGCGCCCGGGCATTGCTCCGAGAAGGCGCATCGGCCGTTTCCGCCGTGACGGTTGCCCGGGAGCGCTGAGCCCGCC
>DAINSJ010000029.1:0-13648 GCA_036741375.1 Candidatus Limnocylindrales bacterium | reverse complement strand
ACGGCTGGAAGGCCAGCAAGTCCGGCGCGCTGGAATTCGCGCCGCCCTTCCACGAGGCATACAACCTCGTCCTCGTCGATCTTCGGAACAATGGTCAGAGCAGTGGGACGCAGACGACGATGGGGCTGCGGGAGCAAGGCGACGTGATCCGAATGGTCGACTGGCTCGAGACTACGAAGCACCCGTTCTGGATCGGCGCGGTCGGAAACTCGATGGGCGCGGCGACGGTCCTGAGCGCCGCCGTGAGCGACAAGCGGATCCGAGCGCTGATCCTCGACTCCATGCACGCGGACATCGTCACGTCCGTGGGCAACGCGATGGAGGAGGACTTCGGCTACCCGGGCGGGCCGGCAGCCTGGGCCGTCATGACCGGGGTCTCGATCCGGATCGGCGGCGACGTGACTTCGATCGACCCGGTCCGCCTCATCGGCCGCCTCGGCGACCGTCCCGTTCTGCTCATCCAGGGCACGGCCGATCAGGTCGATCCACCGGCCGAAGCCTCGGATCGGAACTTCCAGGTTGCGCTTGCGGCCGGTGTGCCGGTCGAGCTCGCGTACTGTCCCGGAGCCCGGCATGGACTCACCGTGAAGACGTGCCCAACCCAGTGGGGCAGCTGGGCGACATCGTTCCTCGAACGAGCCAGGAAGCACTGACGCTTCGACCCAGGGATCGCTGACGGTTCTCGCGCACCGACTCGGCGGGGGCTTGTCGATCGCGTGGCGATCCAGGCGCCGGGGGTGAGGGCCACCGCGCCGGGAGGTAAGTGGCCGCGAATACAATTGATCGGTGAGTCCCACTTCCCGCCGGCAAGCTCGCAGCCGGCTCGCGGACGCCGCCCCGGACATCGAGGGCACGGCCTTCGAGGATGTCCCGGAGAGCCATTCGACGGCCGTCCCCGAGGAGCCCGAGTGGCTCCGGGATACGACTCCCGCGGGCGCCGATCCGGACCCCGCAGCGGACCCTGAGGCCCGCGCCGCGGCCGAGAAGCTCCAGGCCGAGGCGCGCCAGACTCGCGAGCGCGAGATCCTCGGCCGGCTCAATCCGGAGCAGGGCCGCGCCGTGACGACGACCGACGGTCCCGTGCTGATTCTCGCGGGAGCGGGCTCCGGCAAGACCCGCGTCCTCGCCCACCGGATCGCCTACCTCGTGGGCGTGAAGGGAATCCGGCCGTGGCAGATCCTCGCCGTGACGTTCACGAACCGCGCGGCCGCGGAGCTCCGCGAGCGGATCATCCGGCTCGTCGGGGAGCCGGGCCGCGAGGTCGAGGCCGGGACCTTCCACGCTCTGTGCGCCCGCGTCATCCGTCGCGACGGCACCGCGATCGGGATCGATCGGCGATTCGTGATCTACGACACCGAGGACCAGGTCGCGCTGATGAAGCGGATCCTCCGCGAGGAGGGCCTCGATGCGAAAGGCGAGACCCGGCCGCAGACGATCCTCGGCGCAATCAGCAGGGCGAAGAACGACATGCTCGACCCGGCGGACATCCCGCCCCTCCGGCTCGCGACGGGCGGCAACCTCCAGGTCGCCCGCCTCGCCGCCAACTACCAGGCCGGCCTTCGGGACGCCCATGCCCTTGACTTCGACGACCTGCTCCTCGAGGCGGTCCGGCTCTTCCAGGAGGCGCCCGACGTGCTCGCGCGCTACCAGGACCGCTGGCGCTATCTCCACGTCGACGAGTACCAGGACACGAACCGGCCGCAATACCTGTGGGTCAAGGCCCTCGCCTCGAAGCATCGCAACCTCGCGGTCGTCGGCGACGACGACCAGTCGATCTACGGCTGGCGCGGGGCAGACATCCGCAACATCCTCGAGTTCGAGCGCGACTGGCCGGACGCGACCGTCGTCAAGCTCGAGCAGAACTACCGCTCGACGCAGCTGATCCTCGATGCCGCCCACGCGGTCGTGTCGAAGAACGCGGCCCGGTCCGACAAGAAGCTCTGGACCGACCAGGCCGGCGGCCGGCCGATCGAACGGTTCGAGGCCTACAACGAGGAGGAGGAAGCAGAGTGGATCGCCCGCCGCGTCGAGGAGCTGAGCGGCTCGCGCGGATCTGCGCTCACCCGTCGCGCCGACGACGCTGCGGGGACGTTCAAGCTCCGCGACATCGCGGTGCTCTACCGGACGAACGCCCAGTCGAGGGCGATCGAGGAGGCCTGCCTCCGCTACGGGATCCGCTACCAGGTCGTCGGCGGGACCCGGTTCTACGCCCGGCGCGAGGTCAAGGACGCCCTCGCGTACCTCCGAATCCTCCGCTCCGACAACGATGCGGTGAGCTTCGAGCGGGTGATCAACGTGCCGGCGCGCTCGATCGGCGAGAAGACGATCGGGGTCATTCGAGGCCTCGTCGCGCGCGACGGCCTGTCGTTCTGGCAGGCGCTGGAGACGATCGGCGAAGGGACGGCCCCCGATCTCGCCGGGCGAGCCCGGTCCTCGATCGCCGACTTCGTGGCGTTGGTGCGGCGCCTGCGGTCGCGGGTCGGCGTCCTGCCGCTACCTGAGCTCCTCGACGACGTCCTCGAGCGTTCCGGCTACCGGGCGATGCTCGCCGACGGCAGCGAGGAAGGCGAGGAGCGCTGGGCGAACCTTCTGGAGCTGCGCGAGGTCACCACGCGCTACGACGACCTGTCGGCCGACGACGCCCTCGACCGGCTCCTCGAGGAGACCGCCCTCGTCGCCGACCAGGACAGCTACGAGGCGGATGCGGACAAGCTGTCGCTCATCACGCTCCACGCCGCGAAGGGCCTCGAGTTCGACGTCGTCTTCATCGCCGGGCTCGAGGAGGGCCTCTTCCCGACCGGGCGAGCGATCGAGGCCGAGTCGGGCTTCAACCCCGACCCGCGCTCGATGGAGGAAGAGCGGCGCCTCGCCTACGTCGGGATGACCCGGGCCCGCCAGCGCCTCTACCTCTCGCACGCGTGGCAACGCGCGACGCGGCGGACGGGGAGCTGGATGGCCGAGCCGTCGCGCTTCCTGCTCGAGATCCCGCCGGGCCTCATGAGCGGGCCCCGCCTGGGTGGCCTCACAGCAGACGGCGACACGGAAGCGCCCGATGACCTCAACCTCGTCTTCGGTCGCGGCGCGACGCGATTCGGACGCGCGATCCGCCCCTCGGGCGGGGCCTTCCGCGAGGGCAGCGGCCGGCCCGGCGGGCCGCGTCCCGGGGAGACGTTCCGGCCGTCGCGCGATCTCGCCGCAAAGCGCGAGGCGTTCGCGGGCGGTGCCCGCTCCGGCACCTTCGGCCGCCGGGTCGAGGCCTGGGACGATGCTGAGCCGAGCGAGGACCTGGCGGACGGCGACGATCGCGCCGCCGCCTCGACGCGCACATCACCGGCTCCCGCCCTGGCGGCGCGTCCGATCATCCCGGGGGAGCGCCAGTTCCGTGACGGCGACCGCGTCCGGCACATCCGCTGGGGCGACGGGATCGTCGTGACCTCGAAGCTGACCCGGAGCGACGAAGAGGTGACCGTCGCATTCCGCGATGCGCAGATCGGCCGGAAGACGCTGCTCGCGTCGTTCGCGGGCCTGGACCTCGTTGGATGATGCCGCCCCGCCTCGGTCCCGACGAGCTCGCCAGGATCGTCAACCTCCACGAGTTCGAGACGCTTGCCCGGGAGCGGATGACCGGCCCGAACTACGACTACGTCGCCGGCGGCTCATGGGACGAGATCACGCTGGCCGAGAACGAGGCCGCGTGGCGCTCGTTCCGGTTCGCGTACCGCGTGCTGACCGAAATCCGGGCGGTCGATGTCGGCGGGTCGTTCCTCGGGCGTCCGAGCGCGCTCCCGATCGCGATCGCGCCGATGGCAGCACAGACGATGGCCCACCCTGACGGTGAAGGGGCGATGGCCAGGGCGGCGGCGACGACGGGAATCCCGATGGTTCACGCGACGTCTGCGTCGATGACTGCCGAAGAGGTGGCGGCGGCCGCTCCGGAGGCGGACCGGCTGTTCCAGCTCTACCTCCTCCGCGACCTCGGGTACACGCGAGCGCTCGTCGAACGCGCGGAAGCCGCAGGCTACCGGGCGATCGTCCTGACCGTGGACCTGCCGGTCCTCGGCTATCGCGAGCGCGACCGGCGGAATGCCTTCCAACTGCCGCGCATGCCCCTCGTCGAGGCCGTCGCGGGCGCCGCCCGGGGTCGCTACGCGGGCCTCGATGGCCAGCGGGCGGTCGGGCTCACGTGGGCCGACCTCGCGACCGTCCGGTCGTGGAGCAGCCTGCCGCTCGTGCTGAAGGGCATCGTGGCGCCCGAGGATGCGCGCCTCGCGGTCGAGCACGGCGCGGACGCGGTGATCGTGTCCAACCATGGCGGGCGTCAGCTCGACCGGTCGCTCGCCACGGCGGACGCGCTGGAGGGCGTCGTGGCCGCGGTTGAGGGCCGGATCGAGGTGTGGGTCGACGGCGGGATCCGGCGTGGCCTCGATGTCGCGATCGCTATGTCACTCGGCGCGTCGGGTGTCCTCGTCGGCCGGCCATTCTACTGGGCCCTCGCCGCCGGCGGGCAGGCGGGTGTCGAGCGCGCGCTCGCGATCCTTCGCGAGGAGCTGTCGATCGCGCTGCCGCTCCTCGGATGTTCCTCGGTCGGCGGCGCCACCCGCGACCTGGTCCGAGACCGGTAGCTCGTCGCCTCGATCGACGGGGCCAACCAGCGCTTCTACGGCAAGATGTTCATCGCGCCCTGATCTGAGGTCCGCGTCGCAACACCGATCAACAACCTCGGTCGCGCGACATTTCCACACGCCAGGGCAAGGGCAAACCTCACTCCGGGCCGGCGTACGCACCGGCGGTCGTCGGGAACATGGCCTTGATGATCTTGAAGGCCGATATGTCAGCGGTGGCGTCCATGTGCAGATAGACGGATGCGTCGCGGAGGTATTTCTCGATGCCCACGTCGAGCATCGACCCATGGCCGCCGTGCAGCTCCAACGCCTGCTTGCAGACCTCGAAAACTTCTTCCGATGCGAAGACTTTGACCATGTTGCACAGCTTGTCTGCATCCGCGGCGTTCTGGTCGACGGCTCGAGCTGCATGACGCACGAACGCCCTGACCGCATCCAGCTTGATGGCCATCTGGGCGAGCCTCACGGCGACCGCCTGGTGTTTGATGAGGATGCGGCCGCCCTGGACGTGCTGCTGCACGAACGCGGCCGTGTCCTCGAAGGCGGCGACTCCGGTGCCCAGGTTCTTGGCTGCCTGGAGGATCTTGCCTGGGCGGAAGTAGACGCCCGCCTGGCCGAGAGCGTCATCCCGCACCAGGAGGTGATCCTCGGGCACGCGACAGTCCTCGAAGACGATCTCGCCGTTGTTCATGTAGCGGCCACCGATCGTTTCGTTGCAGCGGGTCACGGTCAGCCCCGGGGTATCGCGCGGGACGAGGAAGCTGCTCGTACCCTGCAGTAAGCCGACTGCCCGATTGGTGTTGGCATACACCACATAGAGCGAGGCGTCATACCCGTTGCTGATGTAGTGCTTGCGGCCGTTGATCGTCCAGTGACCGTCGGCGAACGTGGCCCCGGTGTCCATGTTCGCCTCGGGGACGTTGTACGGCAGCCAGCGGTCTGACGCTCCCTTCGGTTCGCTCAGGCAATGGGCCATGAGGAACGATGGGTCCGCCATGTAGCGGGGGAACCAAAGCGCCTGGAGGTGCTCGGGAGCCACATTCCGCAGGAGCACCGACACCTTCCAGCCCTGGGCCAGCTTGTCGGCGAGACCGGCGTCTCCGCGACCGAGCTCGGTGGCGATCAGCGCGAACGTCTGCGCCTCCGTTCCCGGGTCCAGCTCCACCCCACCGTACGGGCCGGGCACCCCAAGCCCTCGCAGACCAGCCGCGTCGGCCTCCTCGAGGATGCTCGCCGGCAGGCGTTCGTTCGGCTCGAAAAGCCATTCGCGCTCGCGATTGGCACGGATGAACGGGATGACGACCCGGTCGACGTACTTGCGGGTCGTCTGCTGCATGAGCCGTTGCTCAGCGGAGAGTTCGAGTTCGTCCATCGTCATGGTCATGTCTGATTCCTTCCTGGGTCTTCCTGCGCTGTCGCCCGTCGCGAGGCTGGACGCGCGGACCGATCCGGCGGCGACGCTACTCGGCGGCCGGGCCCGCCGGGGCCACCTCCGGTCCGATCCAGATCGTCTGGATGTTCGTGAACTCGCGGATCCCGAACGGGCCGAGCTCGCGTCCCCAGCCGCTCCGCTTCACACCCCCGAAGGGCAGGCGCGGGTCGGACGCGACCATCCCGTTGACGAAGACCGCGCCGGACTCGATCGTCCGGGCCAGCGCCTCTCCGCCCGCAACGTCGCCGGCGCATCGCCGCCGCTCGCTCGTTGAATGAGGTTCGCCGCCAGGCCTGTTGCGACGCGTCCGCCTCGGCGATCGCGGTCTCGACCTCGTCCGGCGTTGCCGGCGGAAAACGGGCGAGGATCGCCTCGGTCGCGGGGTTGATCGATATGAGCCAGTCGGTCATCAGCTCAGTCGCTTGCTCATCCAGTCGGCCATCGCCGGCCGGTATTTGTACGTGATGTTGTTGCACACATGGTTGCCGTCCGGGTACATGAGCAGGGTGGCGTTGGGCGCCTCGCGGACGATCCGCTCGGCCTGCTCTGGCGGGAAGAGCCGGTCCTTGGCGCCGTGGATGACGAGGAGCGGCTGGTCGACGTGCGCGAGCACGCCGTGCAACGCGAGGGTCTTGGAGCGCTCGAACGCCTCGGCCTCGTCCTTCGACTTCGTGTAGAAGACGTAGCCGCCCCGCGTGAGCGGGTTCAGGGCAGCCCAGCACTCGGACAGGTCGTACGGACCGGCGAGTGCGACGAGCGCCCGGATCCGCTTCTCCTTGGCGGCCGCGAGCGGGCCGTAGATGCCACCCATGCTGATCCCCATCAGCCCGACCCGCCCGGCGTCGACGTCGGAGCGAGCAGCAAGCGTGTCGATGATCGGCCGGACGACGCTCGACCAGTCGGCCCGGATCGGGAAGCGCGGCGCGCTTTCGCCCTGGCCAGGGCCGTCGACCGTGAGCGTGGCCATCCCGCGCCGCAGGAAGTCCTGCTCCATCGCGAAGAGCTCCTCCTTCACCGAGTCGAGGCCGGGAACGAGCAACACGACCGGCGGACTGGTGACGTCGCGCGGCCGGCGCAGGTTGGCCGGGATCGTCGTGCCCTCGAACGGGATCTCGATGCGCTCGCCGGGTGGATCGATATGGGGGAGTGCCTGGGCGTACATCGCGCTCACGAGGGCATTCATCTCGAGGTGCAGGTCAAGATCCTCGAACCAGAGGAACTTCCCGAGGTGGTAAGACCAGGCCGCCCGCTGGAACGCCTCGGTCGCGCTGACGACGCGGCCCCGGGCGGCCGCTTCCTCGGCGAGTTCCCGGTGCATGTCGCCAACCGCCTTCCAGTTCGGCGCCCAGTCGGCCCAGTCAGTCGTAGCCGCCTGGATGCGTTCGAAGTCGTTGACATCGACCCCGTTGGCCACGAACCGAGGCTTCCAGTGGGAGACGGCGAGTTGGACGCGGTTCACCCGTTCAGTGGCCACGGCCGTCCTCCTTCGACCGGGTCGTTCCGGCCTCCTCTCGGGCTCGCGGCCGTCCGATCGGCGTCGGGCCGGGCGGTCGCGTCGCGCGATGGGTTCACGGCATGCCGTCCTCGAGCCGGGCCGCCAGATCGGCCAGGAACGCCGCTGCCTGTGCGCCGTCGGCGACCCGGTGATCGACGGACAGCGTGAGCGTCACGACCGGGGCGATCACGACCGCGCCGTCGCGCGCCACGACCAGGTCGCGGATGCGACCGACCGCGAGGATCGCCGCCTCGGGCGGATTTACGATCGCGGTGAACCGATCGACGCCCTGCTGGCCAAGGTTGGAAAGCGTGAAGACTGCGCCGACGAGTGCTTCGACCGGGAGCTTCCCGGCACGGGCACCCTCCTGGAGCTTCGCGCGTTCGCCGGAGATCACGCCGAGCTCCTTCGCCTCGACGTCGCGGAGCACCGGCACGAGCAACCCGTCGTCGAGCGCAACCGCGATGCCCAGGTGGATACCGTCCGCGGGGATCAGCCCCTCCGGGTCGTAGCGCATCGTGAGCCGTGGGTGGTCGGCCAGGGTCCGAGCGACGGCCCAGATGAGCACGTCGGCGTGGGAAACCCCGGCCGCGGTCCGGGCGGCTCCCGCGGCGGTCATATCCACGTCACGCGACACCGAGAACTGGGGCACGTCGCGAAACGACGCTGTCATCCGCTCGGCGATCGCCCGGCGCATCCGTGACAGCGGCGCACGGACGGGCGTGGCACCGACCGCAACAGATTCCGCGCCGGACGCGACCGGGGCTACCGTCGAGCCTTGCACAGCATGGGCGGCCTCGACGTCCTCGACGGAGATCCGGGCGCCCTTGGCCGGACTGATCCGGGCCAGATCAACGCCCAGCTCCTGCGCCCGCTTGCGAGCCGCGGGACTCGCGACCACCCGCGCGTCCTCGGCGCGGAGCGCGACGGGAGGAGGCACCGGCGCCTCGACCGCAGCCGGTCGCTCCGGCGCCACCTGCGCCGATGGGACGGCCACCGGTTCGTCGGCAGTGTCGGAGATGAGCGCGATGACCTGCGTGACTGGAACGGTCTCGCCGGCGACGGCGAGCAGCTTGCGAACGTACCCGGCGACCGGCGATTCCACCTCCATCGTGGCCTTGTCCGTTTCGACCTCGAACAGGATCTCGCCGGCCTCGATGCGATCGCCCTCCTTCTTCAACCACGCCACGAGCTGACCCTCGTCCATGGTCAGGCCGAGCTTCGGCAGGATGACCGACGTCACGCTCATCCCACGAGCTCCTTCGCGACGCGCACGATGTCCTCGACCTGCGGGATGACCCCACGCTCGAGATGCGCCGCGTATGGGATCGGCGTCTCGACGCCGGCGAGGCGGCGCGGCGGGGCGTCGAGATCGTCGAAGGCCTCCTCGGCCACGAGCGCGGCGATCTCGCCGCCATAGCCGCCGCGCTTGATCGCCTCGTGGACGACGAGCAGCCGCCGCGTCTTGCGTACGCTCGCGAGGATCGCCTCTCGGTCGAGCGGCACGAGCGAGCGCAGGTCGAGGACCTCGGCGTCCACCCCATCGGCGGCCAGGATCGCGGCGGCCTCGAGCGCGAATAACACCTCGCGCGACCACGTCACGATGGTGAGATCGCTCCCCGGGCGCTTCACGTCGGCTTTCCCGATCGGGACGACGTGCTCGCCGTCCGGGACCGGCCCCTTCGTGCGGTAGAGGAGCTTGTGCTCGATGAACATGACCGGGTCGTCGTCCCGGATCGCTGCGGCGAGGAGGCCCTTCGCGTCGGCGGGTGTCGCCGGCATCACGACCTTCAGACCGGCGACGTGGGTGAACCACGCCTCGAGGGACTTCGAGTGCTGCGCCGCGTTGCCCCGGCCCGAGCCGCCCTGGGTGCGCACGACGAGCGGCACGCGGGCCTGACCGCCGAACATGAACCGGTTCTGAGCCGCCTGGTTCACGATCTGGTCGATCGCGAGACCGGAGAAGTCGATGTACATGAGCTCGACGACGGGCCTGAGGCCGGTGAGGGCGGCCCCGACGCCCGCCCCGACGATCCCGATCTCGCTGATCGGCGTCTGGCGGATCCGGTCTGGGCCGAACTCCGCAAGGAGCCCGGCCGTCACCTGGAACGCGCCGCCGTGCTCGGCGATGTCCTCGCCCATGACCAGGACCCGGGGATCTCGCTGCATCTCGATTCGGAGGGCGTCCCGAAGCGCCTCGGAGTAGAACAGGTCGGTCGTCGCGCCGGGAACCCCGGCGCGGGCCGTCTCAGTAGCTGGCATAGATCTCCTCCGGCGTGATCGGCGAGGCGAGCGGGCCCGTCTCGGCCCAGGCGATCGCGGCCTCGGTCTCTTCGTCCACCTCGCGGTCGACGGCATCGATCTCCGCCGCGGTCGCCACGCCGTCCGAGGTCAGCCAGGCGCGGGCGTTGATGATCGGGTCGAACGTGGTCCGCCAGGCCTCGATCTCCTCCTTCGTCCGGTACAGCTGGGGATCGCCGTAGTAGTGGCCCTCGTGCCGGTAGGACTCCGCCACGATGAGGCTCGGGCCGCCTCCCGCCCGAGCCCGGGCGATCGCATCGCCGGCGACCGCGTAGACGAGTCGGACGTCCCGGGCGTCGACGTTGACCCCGGGCATCCCGTAGCCGATCGCCCGCGACGCGATGTCGTCGGTAGCGAAGGCCTTGCCTGCCGGGAAGCTCTCCGCGTACTGATTGTTCTCGCACACATAGATGACCGGCAGCTTCCAGATCGCCGCGAGATTGAGCGATTCATGGAACGTGCCCTCGTTGGCGGCCCCGTCGCCGAAGAACGAGACGGCGACCTGGTCGGTGCCGAGTTGCCGTGCGGTCAGGCCGGCACCGGTCGCGATCGGGATGCCGCCGCCGACGATCCCGTTCGCCCCGAGATTGCCCTTCGACGTGTCCGCGATGTGCATCGAGCCGCCCCGGCCACGGCAGTAGCCGGTCTCGCGGCCGAGGAGCTCGGCATACATCTTGCCGAGGTCGGCCCGCTTTGCGATGCAGTGGCCGTGACCACGATGGGTCGAGGTGATCCAGTCGTCATCGCGGAGGTGGGCGCAGACACCAGCCGCGATCGCCTCCTCGCCGGCATAGCTGTGGATCGTGCCCCAGATCTTGTTCTCGCCGAAGAGCGTCGTCGAGCGCTGCTCGAAGCGGCGAATCCTCCGCATCACCCGGTAGAGGTCGAGCGCGGTCGCCCTGTCGATCGTCATGTTCTCCTCCTATGGGGTCAGCATCACCCGGATCGCGCCGTCCCGGCGCTCGATGAACGTTGCCCATGCGTCGTTGAATCGGTCGAGGGGGAAGTGGTGGGTGGTGAGACTGGCAACGTCGATCGTGCCCGAGGCCAGGAGGGCGAGGGCTCGGCCGGAGACCCCCTTCGGGTTGGCTACGGAGCCGAGGACGTCGAGGTGGCCCCGGACGATCATCGCGAGGTCGATCGGCGGGAACTCGACCCCCTGGCCGGTCGCCCCGCCAAGGACGACTCGTCCGCCGCGGCGGGCCGTCGCGATCGCCAGCCCGGCAGCTTCGGAGGTGCCGGCGAACTCGACGACGACGTCGGCCGTCGCGGCGAGGACGCCGGCATCGCGCTCGTCGACGATCGCGTCCGCGAACCGGGCGGCCCGGGCCAGGCGTTCGCCGCGACCGACGAGGGTCACCCGCCCCGCCCCGCTCGCCCGGGCGAGCTGGGCGGCGCACAGCCCGATCGCCCCGGGTCCGATGACGACGACCGACTCGCCGGCCAGGAGGCGGGCCCGTTCGAGTGCCCAGAGGGCGACACCGAGATTGTCGGTCCAGGCCCCGTCGGCCGTGCTGACCGCGTCGGGCAATGGGTGGAGCGCGGCGACCGGGAGGCTGGCGTAGTCGGCCAGCCCGCCCGCGATCGTGAACCCGACATGGGCGTGCCCCATCTCCGCCCGGCCGTAGTTCTGGCAGAGGTTGTAGAGCCCCTCGCGGCAGCGGTCGCAGACCCCGCAGCCCACGTGGACCTCGACTCCGACCCGGGTCCCTGGCATCGGACCGCTCGTCATCGGCCCGAGCGAGACGATCGTCCCGGCGAACTCATGGCCGGGCACGTGCGGGAACGTCGTCCCGGCGAACTGCCCGGCGAGAATCTTCTGATCGGTGGCGCAAACCATGGACGCCTCGACACGGACGATCGCGCGGCCCGGCGCCGGCCCGGGCGTCGGGACGTCGGCCACAGCGAATCGCCCCGGAGCCTCGAACACCACGGCCCGCATTCGTGCCGGGAGACTCATCGGACCTGCTCCCTGGTCGACTCGATCTCGAGCGGAGGGCCCTGCGGGAGGGTCGCCGGGGTCATGGCTCCACGATGACCTTGAGCGCGCCGTCGACGCGTTCGTTGAACGTCCGGAGCGCCTCCGCGAACTGGCGGAGTGGGAAGTGGTGCGTGATCAGCCGGCCGGCCGGGATGCGACCGTCGGCCATCAGCGGGATGATCTCCTCCATCGTGTTCCGATTTGCGCGCACCCCGTAGAGGTCGATCTCCTCGAGGACGATCTTCTGGAAGTTCACCGCGGTCGGCTCCTTCGGGATCCCGGTGAATGCGACCCTGCCGCCCTTGCGGACCATCCCGATCGCCTGGCCCACGGAATCACGGGACCCGGCGGAATCGATCGCCACGTCCGTTCCGACGCCGCCGGTCCACTCGCGCACCTGGGCCACCGGGTCGCCGTCGTGGTAGTCGACGGTCTCGAAGCCGAGCTCGCGGGCCCGCTCGAGGCGCCTGCCACCGCCGATGACGATGACGCGCGACGCGCCCAGCGCCCGGGCGCACATCGCGACAAGGAGGCCCATCCCGCCCGATCCGACCGAGGCCACGAGATCGCCCGGCTGGATCCCCGGGCGCTTCACGGAATGGAGGGCAATCGAGGCCGTGTCGCACAGGGCGCCGGTGTCGAACGGCATGTCATCGGGGATCCGGAAGACGCTCTTGATCGTGTGGACGACGTACTCGGCATACGCGCCCTGGGTGTAGTGGCCGTATTGCCGATGCCCGAGGTCCTCGCGACCGTAGTTGAAGCACAGGTTGTAGCGGCCGATCCGGCACATCCGGCAGTAGCCGCAGCCGGAGTGCGACGTCCCGGCCACGCGCGTGCCCACCGTGAAGCCGTTCTGCTCGGCGATCTTCCCGGCGGCGACGACCTCGCCGGACCACTCGTGGCCCGGGATGAATGGGTACGCACGGGGCCATCGCCCGGCGAAGCTGCCCTCGATGATCTCCGCGTCCGTGCCGCAGATCGCGATCGCCCGGACCCGGCACAACACCTCGTTCGCCGCCGGCTCCGGCCGGGGCACGTCACGGATCTCGAACTCGTGGGGAGCGGTAAGCACGAGGGCGTCCATGGCTAGTCCTCCACGAATGCGGCGACGCGGCAGACGGAGGCTTCGCCACCCCGCCAGCGCCACGGAAAGGCGCCGATGTCGACACGCCGTCCGGCCACCTCGGCGAGCTCGCCGCCGAGGTTCTCGAGCATCGGGATGTCGTTCCGGGCCGTCGCGTAATGAATGTGCTCGAAGTCTTGCATCGGCAGGGTCGCCTCGATCGGCCGCCCGGTCAGCGCCTCGTACTCGGCGACGAGATCGGGTCGCATGAGCCGAACGCGGGTGAGGAGCGAGTGGTCGATCGAGGCGAGATCCGCACCGATCCACTTGATCTGCTTCGAGATCAGGTACTCGATGACCTCAGGCTGGGGGCCCGGGTGGCGATCGAAGTAGGTCACGTCGTTGCGCGTCGGCTTGGTCCAGTTGTATTCGTCCCAGCCCGTGTAGAGCACGACGATGTCGCCGTCGTGGATCGACTCGCCCGATGGGATCCGAGCCTCGATGTCGGCCAGGCTGTAGTAGCTCCATGCCCGCGTGATCGGCCGGAGGTCGATGACGAGACCCGCCCCGTACAGCTCGCTGAGCTCGATCTGGCCGAGGTCGCGGCCGGTCTCGCAGTAGTGGCTCGGCGCGTCGATGTGGGTGCCGGTGTGCATGTTCGTCTTCACGAGCATCGTGCTTTTGCGGTCCCGGTGGTGCGTCGTGATGTCGGTGACCTCGATCGAGGCGAACTGGGGCCAGGTGGGCATCC
>DAINSJ010000028.1:0-14068 GCA_036741375.1 Candidatus Limnocylindrales bacterium | reverse complement strand
CGCTCGACCAGCTCGATCGTTCCCTGGACGGTGCCGCCGGTCGCCAGGAGGTCGTCGACGATGAGGACGCGCTGGCCCGGCTCGATCGAATCGCGATGGATCTCCAGGGTGTTGGACCCGTACTCGAGCGCGTATTCGACGGACAGCGTCTCCGCCGGCAGCTTGCCGAGCTTCCGGACCGGGACCAGGCCCGCGCCGAGCTCGTAGGCCATCGGGGCGCTGAAGATGAACCCGCGCGACTCCATTCCGACGACGATGTCGATCTTCTCGCTCTTGAAGGGCGCCATCATCAGCTCGATCGACTCGCGGAAGGCCGCCGCATCCTTCAGGAGCGTCGTGATGTCGTAGAAGAGGATGCCCGGCTTCGGAAAGTCCGGGATCTCGCGGATCTTGGAACGAAGATCCTCGACGGACACGCTCAGCTCTCCAATCGCAGGGTCGGGCCTCGCCTGCCTGGCAGCCCAGCGGCGCCCCGGCGTGCCGTCGAGTCTACCCTAGCCCGCCGGCCGATCCGGCCTCGCGCGCTCGCGATGTCACTTGATCCTCGCGCAGGCGCAGCCGGGGCGACAGCACGAATCCGATCATCGCCACGACCGCCCCGACGGCGATCGCGATTCCGATGCCGGGTCCCGGCCCCTGGCCCTGTCGGACGGCCGTCGAGACCGCGGCAGCGGCGATCCCCGTCCCGAGGGCCGTGCCGATCACATCCGACAGCGTCAGCCCGGCCGTCACGGTCCCCTGGATCGCGCTCGGCACGTCGCGGAGGACGATCAGCGCGAACTGCGCATATGTCAGCCCCATGCCAAGCCCGCAGAAGGCGAAGATCGGGACCGCGAGCACCGCCGGGACGCTCGGCAGCAGGATGACGCCGAGACCGGCGATCCCGATCGCCACGATCGGAAAGCCGACCCGCACGAACTGCTCCGGCGGGAACCGCGTCGAGAGACGAGCCTGCGTCCAGCTCCCGGCCGTCCACGAGATCGTCGCGGCCGTGAGCGCGATCCCCGCCTGCGCGGCCGACCAGCCGCGGACCTCGACGAGAAGCAGCGCGACGTAGGCGTCCACGCAGAAGAACGACAGGGTCAGCACACCCCGGAGGAGCACGGCCGTCGGGTAGCCGCGGGCCGCCGACAGCGTGCCGGGCGGTGTCAGTCGCCGGAACGCGATCCCGATGAGCACAATCCCTGCCGCCGTGAGGCCCACGAGCAGCGCGGGCGTCTCGCTCGACAGACCGGCGGTGACGAGCGCGGCGCCGGCCGCCAGGACGACCGCATCGGCCAGTCGCTGCAGCGAGGAGCCGGTCCCGCGCGCGGCGATCCGCGGCAGCGGTCGCAGGCCGCGAAGCGCCATCGTCCCGGAGATGACGATGAGCGGGAGCAGCCCCAGGAAGATCAAGCGCCAGTGGAAGACCTCGGCGACGACCCCGGCGATCGCCGGCCCAAGCACGCCCGGCAGGATCCAGGCGGTCGACAGCATCGCGAACATCCGCGGTCGCAGCGACTCAGGCAGGCTCCGCCCGATCGCGACGTAGGCGACGGGCGGGATCGTCCCGCCGCCGATCCCCTGGACGAACCGCGCCCCGATCAGGACAGGCATCGAGGGGGCGAGACCGCCGATCGCGAGCCCGATCGCGAACAGGACGAGCCCGATGACGAACGGCAGCACGACGCCCCGACGGTCGATCAGCCCGCCGACCACGACGATCCCGAACAGCGAGCCGATGAGGAAGGCCGAAAAGACGAGCCCATAGAGCTCGAGGCCGCCGAGGTCCTTCGCGACGATTGGCATCGCCGTCGATACCGCCAGCGCCTCAGCGGCGACGAGCGTGATCGTCAGGACCAGTCCCAGCGTGAGTGGCCGGCGGGCCGGCGACCAGAGCCCGTCCTCGCCCGCGACCGGCGGCGGCATGTGCGCGGACCGCAGGCTCTCGGGATGGATCAGCTCCTCGGCCGTGATCTCGTCGGGCATCGCGCCAGTATGCGGAAGCCTTCGAGGAGGCATCCTTTCGGGATGAAGGTCGGGATCATGCTGCCCGTCGGCGATACCGATTGGCACGCGTCACGTACGCCGGCAAGTGGCACCGCACCAACGACGCGGTCCTCCTGCCGGCGCCGACCAGGCGGCTCCCGATCCTCATCGCCGCGAACGGGCCCCGGATGCTCGAGCTGACGGGCCGCTGGGCCGATGCGTGGAACACGGCCTGATATGGCCTGCCAAGCGATCGGCTGCACGCCTCGCTGGCGGCGATCGGCGCGGCGGTCGAGGCCGCAGGTCGCCCGGCCGAGAGCGTGATGCTCACGGTCGGGATCGATGTCATCGATCCCGAGCAACCTGCCACGGGAGATGCCAATCCGCCGGCTATCTCGGGTTCCGTGGCCGAGCTCGCAGACGCGATCCGGACCTATGAGGGCCTCGGCGTCGGCCACCTCATGGTCGGGCTCGACCCGATCACGACGCGCTCCGCCGAGCGCCTCGCAGACGCGGTGCGCCTCGCGGAGATCCGCCGGGCGTAGGCCGGTTGGCCCGCTCGGCGGGAGGTGCAGGCGTCAGGCGCCCTGGGTGACCTCATTCAGGGTGTGGGCCTCGAGGCCGTGGGCCTCGCGATGGACCCGCGTCGCGGTCTCGCGGTCGGGCGCATCGACCAGGCAGAACACCTTGCCGGCCTCCTCGTCGACCCAGTAGTGCTTGTAGTCCACGCCGTATTTGCCCTGGACCTTCAGGTCCGCCTCGTGCGCCCCGACGACATCCGCAGCCTTCACGCCGGGGATGTCGTGCGTGTCCATGTACGTCGGCATCGTGGCCTCCTATCCGCGCTTATCAGTTCGCGCCAATCCTGGCTGGCGCCAATCATAGCGAACCGAGTCGATTCGCTCCTAGTAGGACCGATCGATGGCGGCGCGAGCCACCTTCACGGCGATGCTTCCGCCCGGCACCCTCCCGTATGTCTGAAAGAATACAGACGACACACGGGAGCAACGCCATTCTCGGAAGGCCGCCCTTGAATCGACGGTCTTACAGTTGGGAAGCGGGCAGAGACAACAGATGGCCCCAAGTCAGGTCTCGGAAGCCGAGCTCTCGCTCGATCGCACCGGTCGGTATGTCGACGCGAATGGTGCTGCGTTAGAGCTGCTCGGTGTATCGCTCCCCGAGCTGCTGGCCTCGCCGCCCGAGCGATTCAGGATCGAGCCTGCAGACGAGGGCGACCAGGCATCGCTGCGCAAGGAGTGGGCGAGTGGCGGCTCGCGGCCCCTCGTCGGCACCGCCAGCTGGAAGCGCGCCGACGGTCACACGATCCGCGTTTCGTACGCGATCGAGCCCGCCGGCGAGGGCTTCCGTGCCCGGCTTTCCCCGATCCACGGGTCGCCCGAAGCGCCATCGAGCGTCTACACGGTCGGCTCGGTGATGAGCGAGTGGCGGGCCGCCGAACGGCACCTGTCCGAGCTCCTGCCGGAATCCGATGACTGGGCGAGGACAAAGAATGAGATCGAAATGCTCCGCGCCCGGTATCAGGAGCTGTTCCGCGCCCTGAGCGGCCCCTCCGGGCGCGCGGCCTCGTCCTCGGACTGAGGCTGCCTAGTCCTTCGACGCCGATAGCCGGGCGACGACGGCCTGGGTGAGCTGCCAGCCTTTGAGCGGGTCTTTCGGCAGGCGGATGCGGACCTGGTTCGAAGCGAAGGTCACCTCGGAATGGCGCACGCCGGGCAGCGCGGCCGGCGTGATCAGGCGCATCGCGGTGGCCCGTGACAGCCCGAATCCGAACCGGACCACGAGCTGCCCTTCTTCCCTGGAGATCGAGGACACGCCGGCGCCCTCGGCCGCGAGCCGGAGCTCGGCGACCTCGACGAGCCGGAGGACCGGCGCCGGCATCGGGCCGAACCGATCGATGACTTCCTGGCGGAAGGCCGCGAGGTCGCCGGCGGACCGGGCGCGGGCGAGGCGCCGGTAGAGCTCGAGCTTCTGGGCCTCCTCGGTGACGTAGTCGTCGGGCAGGTGGGCCTCGATCGGCAGGTCGACGACCGCCTGGGGCGTCGGCAGCACGGGCGCCCGGTGGTCATGCTCGGCCTTGCGCTCTTCGACGGCCTCGGCGAGGAGGCGCGAGTAGAGGTCGAAGCCGACGGCGGCCATGAAGCCCGACTGCTCGCCGCCCAGGATGTTGCCGGCGCCCCGGATCTCGAGGTCCGACAGCGCGATCTGGAAGCCGGCACCGAGCTCCGAGGCGTTGAAGATCGCCTGGAGCCGCTTGCGGGCCTCCTCGCTCATCCGCTCGCGGCGCCGGTACAGGAGGTATGCGTAGGCGCGCCTGGAGGACCGCCCGACGCGCCCCCGAAGCTGGTACAGCTGGGCGAGCCCGAGCGTGTCGGCGCGGTCGATGATGATCGTGTTTGCGTTCGGGATGTCCAGCCCCGACTCGATGATGGTCGTGCAGACGAGGACGTCGGCCTCGCCTTCGGCGAACGTGAGCATGACCTGCTCGAGGACGCCCTCGGGCATCTGGCCGTGGCCGACGACGAGGCGGGCGTCCGGCAGCAGCTTCCGGAGCTGCTCGGCCTGGGCCTCGATCGTTTCGACCCGGTTGTGGACGTAGAAGACCTGGCCACCGCGGTCGAGCTCGCGCAGGATCGCGTCGCGGACCAGCCCAGCCGATGCCTCTGCCACCCGTGTCTGGATCGGCAGCCGATCCTCGGGCGGCGTCTCGATGACGCTCATGTCGCGAACGCCGGCCAGGGCGAGATTCAGCGTTCGCGGGATCGGCGTGGCGGAGAGTGTCAGGACGTCGACCTCGCGCTTGAGCTGCTTCAGGCGCTCCTTCGCCGCGACCCCGAACCGTTGCTCCTCGTCGACGACCACCAGGCCGAGGTCCTTGAACCGCACGTCCCGTGACAGGAGCCGGTGGGTGCCGATGACGAGGTCGACGCTGCCGTCGGCGAGCCCGGTGATCGTCCGATCCTGCTTGGATTTCGGGACGAACCGTGAGAGCAGCGCGACCTTGACCGGGAACGCGGCGAAGCGTGAGCCGAACGTTGCGTGGTGCTGGGCGGCGAGCACGGTCGTCGGGACGAGGACCGCGACCTGCTTGCCATCCTGGATCGCCTTGAACGCCGCCCGAAGCGCGACCTCGGTCTTGCCGTAGCCGACGTCGCCCACGACGAGCCGGTCCATCGGCCGGATCGTCTCCATGTCGTGCTTGACCTCGACGACCGCGCGCAGCTGGTCGACGGTCTCCTCGTACGGGAACGACGCCTCCATCTCCGACTGCCACGGCGAATCCGCGGCGAACGAGTGGCCGGCCGCAGATGCCCGAGCGGCATACAGCGCGAGGAGCTCCTCGGCGAGGTCGGTGACGGCCTTTCGGACCCGCTCCTTGGTGCGGTACCAGTCCGTCCCGCCGAGCTTCGAGAGCTGCGGCCGCTCGCCGCCCGAGTACCGGCTCACCCGCGCGATCTGCTCGACCGGCACGAAGATCCGGTCGCCGCCGGCGAACGACAGCTCGAGGTAGTCCCGCTCGTCGCCCGCGCCCGAGCTGCGGCGGAGCATCTGCTCGTAGCGGGCGATGCCGTGATCGATGTGGACGACCAGATCGCCCGGGGCGAGCCGCTCGAGAATGTCTCGGGGCACGACGCGGCGCATGGCCTTTGGCCGACGGACACGGACGTTGCCGAACAGCTCGCGGTCGGTGACGAAGACGAGGTTGTCGGGACCCCCGGCAAAGCCGCCGTTGAGGCTGCGATCGACGAGAACCACGGCGCCGGGGGGCGGCGCTTCCGTGACGACGTCGGTGACGCCGGCGGTGATCTCAGCCTCCTCGAGGAGCTCGCTGAGTCGCGGCGCCTGGTCCGAGGCGATGACGATTCGAGGCTCGGTCCCCTCGCCTGCGCGCCAGCGGGCAACCGCGTCCGCGATCCGCGCGGCGCGACCCGGAGGCAGCGCCGGCTCGCGCCAGCCGAAGAGATCGCCCGACGATCGACCGCCGCCGGCGATCGCGTCGTGGGCCTCGGATTCCCAGGTCAGCTCGAGGGTTCGCGCGGCCAGGAGCCGAGCCTTCCAGTCGCGCGGCCCGAGGAGCGTCGCGGGCCAATCCTTGGGCAGGTCGCCGGCGGCGAGGAGATCCGCCCGGCGTTCATCGGCCTGGCGCCAGAGGAACTCGGCCGCTTCTGCGATGTCGCCGGGCTCGTCGATCACGAAGAGGGTCTCGGCGCCGAGGTGATCGAGGCCGGTCGAGGGCGCGAGGAGCGGCGCCCACACCTCGGCCGCGTCGCCGACGTTGACGGCTCGGGACGTGGCGGTTGGCGGAGCGGCGATTCTCGCTCCCGTGCCGGCTGCGGTGGAACCGTCGCTCGGCTCAAATCGTTCGAGGTCCGCCGCGAGGCGCTCCGGGAGCTTCGACGCGCTCCGCCCGAGGCGCGCGCGCAGCTCGGCCCCGCGGGCAGGGAGCAGGAACTCGGAGGCCGGCAGCAGCACGATCGAGTCCACCCGGCCGACCGATCGCTGGTCGGTCGGGTCGAACCGCCGGAGCGATTCGATCTCGTCGCCGAAGGATTCGATCCGGATCGGGAGATCGGCCGATGGCGGGAACACGTCCACGATGCCGCCCCGCCGGGCGAACTCGCCCTTGCCCGCGACCTCGATCGCGGGGACGTAGCCGAGCTCGAGCAGCTCGTGGAGCAGGGCTGTCTGGCTGATCCGGGCGCCGGAGCGGAGCTCGCGAGGCTGGTCCGGGAGGTCCGCCACCGCGATCGTGTGCTGCAGCAGCGCCTGGACGCTCGCGACGAGGATCCGGGCCGGGCCCGACCGCCAGGCCGCGAGAGCCGCCACGCGGGCGGCGGTCTCGTCGGCGACGAGCTCGCTGCGCTCGTAGGCGAGGGCCGTCCGCGGCTCGAGAATCGCCACGGAGGCGGGATCGCCCATCCAGGCGGCGAGCTCCTCGGCGACCCGGTCGCCGACCTCGGCGTCGCGGGCGATCCAGCAGATCCGCTCGTCGGCAACGAGGGCGAGCGCGGCCGCGAGGTAGCTCTTCGCTCCGTGCGGCACGGACGTGAGACCCGCATGTCGACCCGCCCGGGCAACCGCGGGTGACGAGGCCGAGCCCGCCGGCGGCCTCGGGACCGTGAGCCGCTCGCGAAGGCTTTTGAAGGCCCCGCTCGATTCCAGGAGTGGCGGCAGACCCGAGAGGTTCGGGATCCGTCGTCCGGGCGTCGCGGCGGTCGCATCGTTGAGCCGGCGCTCCCAGCCGCGACGGCCGCGCATCGGCGTCTGCGCGATCTGGGTCAACCCGCGTCCTCCGCGGGCCGGACCTTTCGCCAGCCGGTCTTCGTCCGCCGGATCCCAGTCGGGTCGGGCGGGCCGTCGACCGCGCCCGGCTCGGCCTGACGATCGGTGTCGGCCGGTCGGAGCTCGAACGGGTTATGGCGGTTCGCGGCGCGGCTCGTCCCCTCGCGAGCCCAGGCCTCGACGGCATCGGCCGCCGCGTCCAGGAGCTCGTCGAGTCGCTGTCGCTCCTCGGGCTTGAAGGTCGACAGCACGTGGTCGATGAACCCCTGCCCGGGCTCCCCGATGCCGATGCGGAGACGGCTGAAACCCTCGGTCCCGAGCTCGTCGATGATCGATCGCAGGCCGTTGTGGCCGCCCGGACCGCCGCCCTCGCGGAACCGCAGCTTGCCGAACGGAAGGGCGAAGTCGTCGCAGACGACGAGCAGCTCCGACAGCGGCGCTCGCTCGCGGGCAAGGATCTTCCGGACCGCAATCCCGGAGTCGTTCATGAACGTCTGGGGCTTCGCGAGGACCAGATCGAGCCCGTGGAAGCGCCCACCGACGATCGCCGCGGCATCGCGCTGACGCCCACGGCCCGACCATCCGGCCCGGTCGGCCAGCCGGTCGAGGACCATCCAGCCGATGTTGTGGCGAGTATTGGCGTACTGCTCGCCCGGGTTTCCCAGGCCGACGACGATCTTCGAGATGGAGTGAACCTCCGCTCCTGCGGGCATCAAAACAAGCCCCGGGACGACGTCCGTCGGAGCGTGTCAAGAATCTTACTCCGCCGGCCCCTCCGGGCTGCCACACTGCGCGAAGGCTCCACGTTGCACTGACGCTGCTCGGGGGTTTCGAGCTCGGCTCGTGGGGTGGGAGGGAATTCCATGCCGCATCTCGCCTCAGGTCTCCGCGCGCACGACACTGCAGCGTCCGGCCGGTTCCAACGCTTCGTCAGGCGCCTGGCCGTGGGCCTTGCGGCGACCAGCCTCGTCCTCTCGATGCCAGGGACGCTGCTCGCCTCGGGCCCGACGGCCACGTCCGGCGTGCCCCTGAGCGGCACGACGCAGGCGGGCAAGCGCTCTGTTGCACGCCTCCATGTCGCGTCCGTTCGCGACGCGGCGGCGCTCGCCGCGGCGCATCCCCGCGCCGCGAACGGCGCCATCCCACGACCCCGGTCCGTACCGATCGCCCACCCTGAGGCACCCGCGATCCGGACCTCGGGCGCCAACACGCCGATCCCCCGGATCGTCATCCCCGACGTCAGCGTGGTGAAGCAGTTCGCCGGCCTCACCCTCGCCGACAGCGGGAATTTCGAGCCGCCCGACCCGTGGGTCGCCGCAAATACGACCTCCGTGGTCCAGGTCGTGAATTCCATGGTGCGGGTGTCCACGCGTCTTGGAGCCGAGGTCACATCGATTCCGACCTGGGCGCTCTTCGGCCTGCCCCCGACCCAGTTCCCGTCCGACTCGCGAATCATCTGGGACGCCGTCCACGGTCGCTGGGTCGGCAGCGTGCTCTCATTCAACAGCGGCTTCTCGGACAACTTCCTCACCGTCGCCATTTCGGACTCGGCCGATCCGACCGCCGGGTGGACGCTGCTCCCGGTCGAGTTCTTCAGCGACCTACCGGACTACCCCTCCCTGACCTCCTCGAGCGACAAGATCGTCTTCGCGGACAACCTCTTCAGCGGGGCCACGTTCGTCGGCGCCGACATCAACACCTTCACGTGGGCGTCGATCCTCGCCGGCGCCGCCATCACCTACAACTTCTGCGATTACAGCAACATGGCCCATCCACGCGCCGCCCAGGTCCTGTCAGGGTCGAATGACGTTCACCTCGTCCTGGAGGCGACCGCGGACTCCCATCAGTGGTACGCCCGTCTCACGAGCGCTGGCGCCTGCGGGTCGATCATCGATGCGCTGGATCTCACGACCGCCTTCGCATTCCCGGCCTTCTCGGCCGCTCCGGCGCCGAGGCAGATCGGGGCGGACACGATCGACAACGCCTTCGACGAGCGACCGACGGACGCCATCTGGCAGAACGGCCAGCTGTGGTGGGTCAGCACGTACCCGCTCTCCTACGACGTCGGCGCCACCTTCAACGACAGCGTCGTGCTCTGGAACGCAACAACCCATGGCCCCGGCGTCGTGCCCACCATCGGCGCGCCCGTCCAGATCATGCCCGGCGGCGGCATCGATGCGTTCATGGGTGGCATCGGCATGTCCCGGGCCGGCACCCTGTTCGTCGTCTACTCCCAATCGACGGATTCCGAGCCCGTATCGCTGTTCGCGAACCGGGTGATCGCGGGCGCGCTCGGGACCCCCCAGGAGCTCGACACGGGCAACGCCGCGTACAGCGGCGAGCGTTGGGGCGACTACGCCGGGGTCGCGATGGACCCGCTCGGAACCGGCACCGTCTGGGCAACGCATGAAGTCGCCGCACAGGATGGGAGCTGGCGGACGGACGTCGCGCGCCTGATCATCGACACGGATCTCCCGACCACGCCCGGCGCGCCGGTCGCGAGCACCGTCGCTCCGACCCCCCTCGGCTTCATCCCGAAGTACCGGCTCACGTGGACCGGCGCGACGGACGTCGCGAGCGGCGCCGTGACGTATCGCTTCGAGCAGAACCTCGATGGTGGCGGGTTCCGGCCCGGCTCGACCATGACCGGTACCTCGACGGTCCGGAACCTGCCGTTCGGTCACACCTACCAGTTCCGGGTCGCGGCCGTGGATGCCGTCGGCAAGGTCGGGCCCTGGGCAACCGGCCCGATCGTTCATCCATACCTCTACGAGCAGACCAGCTCGACCTCCTTCAGCGGGTCGTGGCTCACCCAGAGTTCGTCGCTCTATTCCGGGGGAAGCGTTCGATACGCCTCTGCCCTCGGCGCCAGCGCGACGTTCACGTCGACGTTCACTCGCTCGATCGGCTTCGTCACGACGAAGGCCGCCGGGAGGGGCTCATTCAGGGTCTACATCGACGGCGTCCTCAAGGCGACGGTCAGCGCCTACTCGACGACCACGGCCTACCGCCAGGTCGTCTACCAGTTCACGTTCCCGGTCCGCGGGACCCACACGATGAAGATCTACGTGCTGGGGACCGCCGGTCACCCGCGCGTCGACATCGATGCGTTTCTCGTCCTGAAGTAGCCGCGGGCGGGCTAGCGACGCAACGGATGCATTCGCCTCGGACGGTCCGGTCCCAAGGAGCCGCGTGAGCTCGATCTAGCGGCGCTCCTCGGCCAGCAGCCGCTGCTCCAGCGAGCGCATCGCCGCTTCCTCCTCGGGCTCGGCGTGGTCCCAGCCGCAGATGTGCAACGCGCCGTGCGTCGCGAGAAGGCGGAGCTCATCAACCGCCGACCAGCGGACCTTGCCGGTCTGGCCGCCGTGGCCGGACTCGGCCTGGTCGATGGCTCGCTCGACCGAGATCGCAATGTCTCCGAGATGCGTCCGAGACCCGGGCGTCGGTTCGGGACCGGGCGGCGCGACCTCGTCGGCCAGCCTCGCCGAATCCTGACCCGCGTGGGGCGGGAAGGATCGGGCAAGGAGCATCGGAAAGGAGAGGACATCGGTCGGGCCGTCCTTGCCCAGATGGGTCCTGTTGAGCTCGGCCAGCTCCTCGTCGTCGGTCAGGACGACCGTCAGCGAGACCGGCGCCGGCGCTCCCGTCGCCTCGAGGGCGCGAGCGATCGTCCGGGCGAGCGACGCGTCGGTCAGGATCGGCAGGGTGCCTGCCCGACGGACGATGTCGATCCGGCAGGCGCCGAGGTAGATGGGGCGCCCCCGATCGACGGGGATCGGGCTCTCGATCGTCACCGCGCGGGCATCACTCGGTCTCGCCACCCGACCCGCCCCCTCCCGACGCGGCCCGGCGCGTCTCGAGCTCGACGACCTTGTTCTGCGGGTAGGCCACCCGCTGGTGGTACATGCCGAGGAGCTGCGAGACGAACGCCTCCTGGACTCGGCTGATGTCACGGAGGGTCAGGTCGCACTCGTCGAACTGGCCATCCTCCATCCGCTCGGCGACGATCCGGGCGACCATCGACCGGATCGAGGGTTCGTCTCGCGAGGAGAGCGATCGGACCGAGGCTTCCACGCCGTCGGCGAGCATGATCAGCGCCGCCTCGCGCGTCTGTGGCTTTGGGCCTGCGTGGCGGTAGCGGCGGGGGTCGACGGCCTCGGCTGCGCGCCGGCCATCCTCGGTGCCGAGACCGCCGTACGGCTCGGCCGCTTCCTCGCGGGCCTTGGCATAGAAGTAGCTCATGATCGCCGTGCCGTGATGCTGGGGGATGAAGGCGATCACCGACTTCGGCAGCTTGGCCCGGTACGCGACATCGATGCCGTCGGCGACATGCTGCTTCAGGATCTGGGCTGACTCCTCGGGATCGAGCGTGTCGTGGACGTTCTCGCCGCCGGACTGGTTCTCGATGAACGCGGCCGGGTTCGCGAGCTTGCCAACGTCGTGGTAGTACGCGGCGACGCGGGTGATCAGCGGGTCGGCGCCGATCGTCTCGGCCGCGCGCTCGGCGAGGTTGCCGACCATCAGCGAGTGGTGATACGTGCCCGGCGTTTCGACGAGCAGGCGCCGAAGCAGCAGCTGGGACGGATTCGCGAGCTCGAGGAGCTGGAAGACCGTCAGCAAACCGAAGAGGTTGCCGAGCACCGCGAAGCTGCCGACCGCCACCACCGCCGCCCCGCCCGCGGACACCGCCGCGGCGCCGATCAGCTGGACGACCCCAGCGAGATCCCGCTCACCGAGCAGTGAAAACGCCGTCACGACGAGGGCCTGGGCGACGAAGACGGCGAGGCCGGCCTGAATGAACGTCTGCAGCCGATCGCCGCGGCGAATCGCAAGAATCCCCGCCAGGCCGCCGAGAAGGACGTAGGTGCCGAGCTCGAGGGACGGCCCGTTCGTCGTGCCGGCGACGATCGCGACCACGGCCGTGACGATGATCGCGGCCTCGGCATCCAGCAGGACCGTCACGAGTATCGGGACGGCAGCGATCGGCAGGATGAACGGCAGGGTCGCCCGACCGGCCGTGAGCTTCAGCGCAAACGTAGCGAGCACGATCAAGAGGCTGATGAGGAACATGACGTTGTTGCGGTGCCAGAACGCGCGCCGGAAGCGCCAGATCCAGCCCAGCACCAGCACGACGAGCAACCCGGACAGCACGAACCAGCCAGCGAGGCCGGCATAGTCGGGATGCGCCACGTCGAGAGCGAGGGCCTGGATCCGCTCGAGATCGACATCGGCGAGCTTGGTCCCCGCCCGGACGATCACCTCGCCCTGGACGATCTGGTCGACGACGGGTGGGACGGCAGCGGCAGCGATGTCCCGCTCGCGCTGGGTGAGCGTGTCGCTGAAGGAGCTGTTCGGGACGAGCAGCGGGCCGATCAGCTCGGCGGCCAGATGCCGCTCCCCGTCCGAAAGTCCGCCGGCCATCTGCTCGGAGAGCCGGAGCCGGGTGATCGCCACCTGGTTGTCGCGAAGCTCGGTGCGCTCCGTCACGTCGAGGACCCGGCCGGCCTCGGTCCGGACGGCATTCCAGCGAACTGGCTTCAGTGCCTGGAGCACCGTCCCCGTCTCACTGGAGAGCTTCGGCAGGAATGCGCCGATCAGGGCCTGTCGGTCGGCCGGCTTCGTCTTCGCGCCGAACGCCGTGTCGAGCGGGCCGACCTCGGCCGCGAAGCGGGCGAGCTGCTGGGCGGCCGTCGCGATGGCGCTCTCGGATGTGTAGTCGTACTGGGACGGCACGGCGGCCCGAGCTGCGTCGCGCGCGGTCTGGGTGAGGACGTTGTTCGTGAAGGTCGCGGCGCGCGGCGCCCGGATGTCGGTCGGCGCAAGGTCCCCGACCGTCACGTCGAGACGCGGCGAGAAGTCGACGCCAAGGATCACCGTCATCGCGATGATCAGCGCCGAGGCGGTCGCCGCGAGGCGAATCAACTCTCGGCGCGAGATTCGGACGCCTTCCTGGGCGGGACGGCCGAGCATGCCTACGCCCTCGACCCGCCGAGCCGTTCGGCGACGAGCGTGCTGACCCGCCGGCCGTCCGCGCGGCCACGAGTTCGCGGAGCGAGCCAGCCCATCACCTTGCCGAGGTCGCGTTGCGTGGCCGCTCCGGTGGCAGCGACCGCCTCCGCGACCAGGGCGTCCAGGTCGCGGTCCGAGAGCTGTTCGGGCAGGAACTCGCCGAGGATCGCGATCTCCGACTCTTCCTTCGCCGCGAGCTCCTCGCGACCGCCCTTGCTGAAGGCATCGACCGACTCACGCCGCGTCTTCACCTCGCGGGCGAGGATCGCCGCGACCTCGTCGTCCGTGTAGGTCCGCCGGTCCCGCTTCTCCGCGTTATAGATGGCGCTCTCGGCCATTCGAAGAGTGTCGCGGCGCAGCGCATCACCCGACCGCATGGCGGCCGTGATCTCGGTGCGGAGTCGATCGCGGAGGGTCACCGGAGCATTACCGGAGCATCACCGGTTCTGGCACCTCGGGGCGGGGATCAGCCCTGCGGCGTTCGTGCGTTCTTCTTGCGCTTCGCTTCCTTGCGCTTCCGCTTCACGCTCGGCTTCTCGTAGTGCTCGCGACGGCGGGCCTCGGCGAGGATGCCGGACTGCTGGATCTTCTTGTTGAAGCGGCGGAGGGCGCTTTCGAACGTCTCGTTCTCACCCACTCGGACTTCTGCCAATGACCGGTTCACCTCCCCGGGCCCTGATCTTCGGTCTCCAGTCGCGGCCGTGGCCCATGGTCGCGAGCTCGCTCCCGAGCGTGCCGCCCGCAGAGCCGCCGGAGTGTAGCCCCACTCCCGCCGACCTGTCACGCACGG
>DAINSJ010000027.1:12890-14132 GCA_036741375.1 Candidatus Limnocylindrales bacterium | reverse complement strand
CTCAGACCCGGCGCCGCTTGGGCGGGCGGCAGCCGTTGTGCGGGATCGGCGTGACATCGGTGATGGCACTGACCTCGAGCCCGGCGATCTGGAGCGACCGGATGGCCTGCTCCCGACCCGCGCCGGGACCCTTGACGTAGACCTCGACCTGGCGCATCCCGTGCTCCATCGCCTTACGGGCCGCGCCCTCGGCGGAGAGCGCCGCCGCGTACGGCGTGCTCTTCCGTGAGCCCTTGAACCCGGCGACGCCGGCGGAACCCCAGCTGACGACCGCGCCGGCAGGGTCCGTGATCGTGATGATCGTGTTGTTGAACGACGCCTGGATGTGCACGTGACCCTGGGGCACGTTCTTCTTCTCCCGGCGGCGTTGCTTGACGGCGCGCTTGCGTTCAGCCATGCGTGCGACGGTCCCTCATCACTTCGTGGTCTTGCGCCGAGCGCCGACCGTCTTCTTCGGTCCGCGCCGCTGGCGGGCGTTGGTCTTGGTTCGCTGGCCGCGGACCGGCAGGTTGCGGCGGTGGCGGAGGCCGCGGTACGACCCGATCTCCTGGAGTCGCTTGACGTTGAGCGCCACTTCTCGGCGGAGGTCGCCCTCGACCTTGTAGCGCCGGTCGATCAGCTCGCGGAGCCGGTTGACCTGCTCCTCGGTGAGGTCGCGGACACGGGTGTCGGCATTGACGTTGGTTTGCGTGAGAATCTTCTTGGCCGTCGGCAGCCCGAGGCCATAGATGTAGGTCAGCGCAACCTCGACCCGCTTCTCGCGGGGGATGTCGATGCCGGCGATACGTGCCATCTCGCTCCTTACCCCTGCCGCTGCTTGTGCTTGGGATTCGTACAGATCACCATCACGGTTCCGTGGCGGCGGATGACTTTGCAGTTGTCACAACGGGCCTTGACGGAGGCTCTGACTTTCAACGGGTTCCTCGGTGTCGCTGGCGCTCGTCCCGGATGGACGGCTTATTTCAATCGGTAGGTGATCCGGCCGCGCGTCAGGTCGTATGGCGACAGCTCGACCCGGACACGGTCTCCCGGCAGGATCCGGATGAAATTCATCCGGAGCTTTCCGGAGATGTGGGCCAGCACGCGGTGCCCGTTCTCGAGCTCAATGGCGAACATCGTGTTTGGGAGCGGTTCGACAACCGTCCCCTCCACTTCGATCGCATCTCGCTTTGCCACGGGCGGTGCAGGATCCCTTTCTCAAACGCTATGCCGGCCAGACGGGCCGGCACACGAACGCATAGG
>DAINSJ010000027.1:0-12790 GCA_036741375.1 Candidatus Limnocylindrales bacterium | reverse complement strand
GATCCCTTTCTCAAACGCTATGCCGGCCAGACGGGCCGGCACACGAACGCATAGGGTACCAGAGGACGGTGATTCTCAGCAACTCAGATCGTGGTCAGGATTTCGGGGCCGTTGTCGGTTATCGCGATCGTGTGCTCGAAGTGGGCGGCTATCGAGCCATCGACGGTCACGACGGTCCAGCCGTCGTCGAGGATCTCCGCGTCGCCGGTGCCGAGCGTGAACATCGGCTCGATCGCCAGGCAGACTCCGGGCGCCAGCTCGGGGCCCGGCGAACGGGTGCTGAAGTTGGGGACCTGGGGATCCTCATGCATGTCGGTGCCGATGCCGTGACCGACGAACTGCCGCACAACGCCATAGCCATGGGGCTTCGCGACATCCTCCACGGCGGCCGAGATGTCGCCGATGCGGTGGCCGACGGTGGCGGCGGTGATCCCGGCCATCATGCCCATCCGGGTGGCCTCCACGAGGTCGATGAGCTCGCGCTTGACGCTGCCGACGACGAAGGTTCGGGCGGCATCGCCGTGCCAGCCGTCGACGATCGCGCCGACGTCGATCGAAACCAGCTGGCCGTCCTCGATCTGGCGGCCGTTCGGGATGCCGTGGACGATCTCGTTGTCGATGGACACGCAGATGCTCGCCGGAAAGGCATGCGGTCCCCGGCCGTAGCGCCGGCCGCCGAGGTAGCCCTTGAACGACGGGACGGCGCCCTCGGCCCGCATGTGAGCTTCGGCAAGGCGATCGAGCTCGATCGTCGCGACGCCCGGCCGGAGGGCCGACTCGACGAGCGCCAGGACCTCCGCGACGACACGGCCGGCTCGGCGCATCTTCTCGATCTCGCCGCGTGACTTGCGCGTGATCATCCGGGCTGGCTGCTCGCAGCTGGCACGTCGACGGCGTTCAGGAGCTGCGTGGTGACCTCGGGGATCGGCAGCCGACCGTCGATGGTGGCAAGGACGGCGCGCGATCGGTAGTACTCGACGACCTCCTCCAGCGGCGGCATCTGCTGCGCCATGCGGGCGCGAACGGTCACTTCGCCATCATCCGCGCGGTGGACGAGGGGCGAGCCGTCGATGTCACAGCGGTCCGGTCGCTGGGGCGGATTCGATTGCAGGTTATAGACATGACCGGATGCCTGGCAGATGAGGCGGCCCGCCATCCGGGTGACGAGCTCGTCGAGGGGCACGTGGATGAGGATCGCGCGGTCGACGCGAGCGCCGTGCTCGGCGAGCGCCTCATCGAGGGCGACAGCCTGGCCGCGGGTTCGCGGGAAGCCATCGAGGATCGCGCCCTTTGGGGCGTCCGGTCCGCGCAATCGGTCCAGGAAGATCCGAACGATCGTGTCGTCGTCGACGAGCTCGCCGGACAGCATCGTGGCCTGCACCTGGCGCCCGAGCTCGCTGCCGGCGGCGACGACGGACCGCAGCAGGTCGCCCGACGCGAGGATCGGCACCTTCAGGCACGCGGCGAGGATCGGCGCCTGCGTGCCCTTGCCCGCACCGGGAGCTCCGAGGAGGACAACCACCGTCATGCGTGCTGCCTCGAACCTATGCGCCCGGGATCGCGAGGATCGCGAGGATCGCGACGCGGGGCGCCATCAACGGATGAAGCCCTCGTAATTCCGCATCATCAGCTGGGCCTCGATCTGCTTCATCGTCTCGACGACGACCGATACGACGATGAGGACACCCGTGCCGCCGATCGCCAGGCCTCGCAGCGATGGATCGAGCACGCCGGCCGCGACCGGCGCGACGGCGACCGTCCCGAGGAACAGGGCCCCGGCAATCGTGATCCGCGAGACGACGCGGGCGAGGTAATCCTGGGTCGGCCTGCCGGGCCGGATGCCCGGGATGAAGCCGCCGTTCTTGCGGAGCTGCTCCGCGGTCTCGTCGGGCTTGAAGGTGAACGCCGTGTAGAAGTACGTGAAGCCGACGGTCAGGAGGAAGTAGAGGATCGCGTACTGGATCGTCGTCGAGCTCAGGAAGTTCGCGATCGTCGTCGCGACGTCGCGGACGCCCTGGACCTCACTGAAGGAGAAGTACACGGCGAGCTGGGCCGGGAATTGCAGGATGCTGATCGCGAAGATGATCGGGATCACGCCCGCGAGATTGACTCGCAGCGGCAGGAACGTTTGACCGCCCTGGTACATCCGGCGCCCACGCACGCGACTCGCGTATTGGATCGGGATCCGCCGCTGGCCCTCCTGGATGTAGATGATCACGGCGACGGCCACGATCGCGAGGAGGGCGAAGAGGACGATGTCCCGCGGTGACGGCTGGCTCAACAGCGCGCCGAGGCCCGCGGGCGCGCGGCTCACGATGCCGGCGAAGATGATGAAGCTGATGCCGTTGCCGATCCCCTTCTCCGTGATCAGCTCGCCGAGCCACATCAGGAGCACGGCGCCCGCAACGAGCGTGACCATCTGGACCCACGAGGTGGGATTGCCGAGGCCGAAGGGGGCGCCCAGGAGGATCGGCGTGGTCTCGTGGCTGAGGGCGGACAGAATGCCGAAGGCCTGCAGGAAGGCCATCGGAACCGTCAGGTAGCGGGTGTACTGGTTGAGCTTCTGACGGCCGTACTCACCCTCGCGGCTCAAGGCCTGCAGCGACGGGATCACGCCCGCCATGAGCTGCATGATGATCGAGGCGTTGATGTACGGGTTCATCGCCAATCCGACGATCGACAGCTGTGACAGGCCACCGCCGGCGAACAGGTCGATGATGCCGAAGGCGGTGTTCTTGTCGAAGAACGCCTTCAGCTGGGTGTGGTCGACGCCCGGAAGCGGGACCTGCGCGAGGAGGCGGTAGACGACGAGGATCCCGAGGACGAACAGGATCCGGCGCCGGATGTCCGGCGCGCGGAACGCGTTCAGGAGGGATTCGAACACGTCGAGCTACGCCTCGGTGTCTGGCGCGGCGGCCTTCGGCTTGCGGGGGGCTCGGGCCTTCGCCGCCTTGGCCGGGGCCTCCGCCGCGGCGGACGCATCGTCGGTCGTGTCCGTCGCTTCGGCCGTGTCGGTCGCGTCCGACGCCTTCGCCTCGATCGGCTCGGGCTTGCCAGAAGCCTCGCCGGACTCGGCGGCCGCTTTGGCCTCGACGGGTTCGGACGCAACGGCTTGAGATTCGGGAGCCGGTGCGCGCTCGGCCCTGGTCCTGGTCTTGGCCTCAGTCTTGGTCTCGGTCTCAGTCTTGGTCTCGGTCGAGCCAGCATCCGGCGTCACGCCGACTGCCGCCTTGCGCTCCTTTGGGACCTCGAGGAGCGACACGGACCCGCCGGCCGCCTCGATCTTCGAGCGCGCGGAGCCGCTGACAGCGTCGGCGACGACGAAGAGGGCGGTCGACAGCTCGCCGGCGCCGAGGATCTTCATCGGCTTGTTGAGCGTTCGAACGAGGCCGGCGGCGCGCAGGATCTCCTGGTTGACGGTGACCGGCGCGGGCGTCGACTTGGGCTTCTTTGCAGTGGCCCCGGGCATCTCGCCCGACTCGAGAATCCCGAGCTCCACGAGATGGGCGATCGCGCCGATGTTAACGACCTCGTACTCGATCCGGAATGGGTTCCGGAAGCCGTGCAGCTTCGGAATGCGCTGATGAAGCGGCGTCTGCCCACCCTCGAACCAGGCCGGGATCGAGCCGCCGGCGCGGGCCTTCTGGCCCTTGGTGCCGCGGCCCGCCGTCTTGCCCTGACCCGACGCGATGCCGCGCCCGACGCGGCGCTTGGCCTGGCGCGAACCCGGCGCGGGCTTGAGATCGTGGAGTTTCACTTCTTCTCCTCGCCCTCGCCGCTGCGAGCGCGCTTGGACTTCGTCGTGGCTTTCCCGGCGTCAGGCTCTTCCACGGAGACGAGGAAGCGGACCTGGCGGACCATGCCGCGGGTCGCCTCGTTGTCGACGACCTCGACGCTCGATCCGATGCCGTGGAGCCCGAGCGCCTTGATCGTGGCGCGGTTCCGGGCAATGTGGCTGATCGTGCTCTTGGTCTGGGTGACGCGGAGCTTACCGGCCATTCTGGACCCCCGCTGCCGGCTGGCCCGGGATGTGCAACCGGACGGTCACGCCGCGGCGCTCGCTGAGCTCCTCGGCTGACTTGAGGCTTCGGAGGCCCTCGATCGTTGCCCGGGTCACGTTGACCGGGTTCGTCGAGCCGTGGACCTTCGAGAGGATGTCACGGATCCCCGCAGCCTCGACGACGGCGCGAACCGAGCCGCCGGCGATGACGCCGGTGCCCTGGCTCGCCGGCTTCAGGAGGACGCTGCTCGCCGAGTACACCGTCCGGACCTCGTGCGGGATCGTCGTCCCGACCATCGGGATCTTGATGAGGTTCTTCTTCGCGTCCTCGACGCCCTTGCGGATCGCCTCGGGCACCTCGCCGGCCTTGCCGATACCGACCCCGACGTGGCCGGCGCCGTCGCCGACGACGATGACCGCGCTGAAGCTGAAGCGCCGGCCGCCCTTGACGACCTTCGCGACGCGGTTGATCTGGACGACGCGCTCCTCGAGCGCGAGCTTGTTAGCGTCGATTCGTGCCATGGTCGCTCCTTAGAACTCGAGGCCCGCTTCGCGGGCAGCGTCCGCGAGCGACTTGATGCGACCGTGGTACCGGAAGCCGGCCCGATCGAAGACCACCCGGCCGACCCCGGCCGCCTTGGCCCGCTGGGCGACAAGCCGCCCGACCGCCGCGGCGTCGTCGGACTTCGTGCCCGTGGCGGAACGGAGCTCCTTCTCGAGGCTCGTGGCGGCCGCCAGCGTGCGGCCCGACGTGTCGTCGATGACCTGGGCCGAGATGTGCTTCAGGCTGCGGAACACGGCCAGGCGCGGCCGCGCGCCGTCCCCCTCCAGGCGGAGGCGGATGCGGTCGTGGCGTTTCTGCCGGGCGCTGCCGCGGCTGGCAACCTGGGTCATGCTCGATCGTCCTCGGTTTCTACTTCTTGCCGCCGATCTTGCCGGCCTTGCCGGCCTTCCGACGGACCTGCTCGCCCGCGTAGCGGACGCCCTTGCCCTTGTACGGCTCGGGCTTGCGCGTGGCTCGCACGCGCGCCGCGATCTGGCCGACGAGCTCCTTGTCGATCCCGAGCACCGCGAGGTGCGTCGGATTCTCCAGCTCGAAGCTGATGCCGGCCGGCGGATCGATCTCGATCTGATGGCTGTAGCCGAGATTCAGCTGTAGCTTCCGCCCGACGAGCGCCGCGCGATAGCCGACGCCCTGGATCTCGAGGCCCTTGCGGTAGCCCGCGGTCACCCCGACCACCATGTTGTTGACCAGCGTCCGGGTCAGGCCGTGGAGCTGCTTGTGGGTCTTCTGCTCGGTTGGGCGACGGACGACGATCTGGTCGTCCTCGCGGCCGATGAGCATCTCCGGATGGAGCTCGCGGGACAGCGTGCCCTTTGGCCCCGTCACGGTCACGTGCTGGCCCTCGATGGCGACATCGACGCCCGCGGGCACGGCGATGGGGAGACGACCGATTCGAGACATCTCGGCCTACCAGACGTACGCGAGGACTTCGCCGCCGAGCTGGGCCTTGCGGGCCTGCGCGCCGGTCATGATCCCCTGGCTGGTGCTGACGATGACGATGCCGAGGCCGCCGAGCACCCGCGGGATGTCGGTCTTGCCGGCGTACACGCGGAGGCCGGGCTTGCTGATCCGCTTCAGCCCCGACACCACCGGCACCTTGCCGTCGACGTAGCGGAGCTGCAGCCGGAGCACCTGGCCCGGACCCGCCTGCTCCTCTGTGACCTCGGCGATAAAGCCTTCGGACTTGAGGATGCGGGCGATCTCGCGCTTCGTGCGCGAGGCGGGCACGACGACCTCGGTGTGCCGGGCCCGCGACGCGTTGCGAACGCGGGTCAGCATGTCGGCGATGGGATCGGAGATGTTCATGGGTCCTACCAGCTCGACTTCGTCACGCCCGGCAGCTCACCCTGCAGGGCTCGTTCGCGGAAGCAGATGCGGCACAGCGCAAACCGGCGCATGAACGCCCGCGGCCGGCCGCAGACGACACAGCGGTGATAGCCGCGGACCGGGAACTTCGGCGTCCGCTTCGCCTTCGCGATCATCGATTTCTTGGCCATGGTCTCCCCTATCCGCCCGAGCCCGAAGCCGCCGGTCGAGCGACGTAGATCGCCGATCCGGACGAGTCGAGGCCAAGGCGGCGCCGAGCACGTGGACGAGCGCACTGCATGTGCGTGAGTCCGCGCGCGGAGGCGCCAACGCCGGCATCGGCCGTCAGGTCGGATGAGATACGAGCGAGCACCGGGGGCTTCGGGCTCATGAGGCGAAGGGAATGCCGAGGAGCTCGAGCAAACGCTTCGATTCCTCGTCGGACTTCGCCGTCGTCACGATACTGATCTCCAGCCCGCGGAGACGGTCAACCTTGTCGTAGTCGATCTCCGGAAACGCGATCTGCTCCCGAAGTCCCAGGGTGTAGTTGCCACGGCCATCGAACGACCGGCCCGGCGTCCCGCGGAAGTCGCGGATCCGGGGCAGGGCGAGCATGCTCATCCGCTCCAGGAAGTCCCACATCCGGCGGCCGCGAAGGGTCACCTTCAACCCGATCGAGTTGCCGGTCCGCACGCGGAACTGGGCAATCGACCGCTTCGCCTTCGTGACGATGGGCTTCTGGCCGGTGATGATCGTCAGGTCGCCGGCGGCCGCGTCGATCGCCTTCGCGTTCGAGAGGGCCTCTCCGAGGCCGACATTGACGACGATCTTGGCGAGCTTCGGGACCTGGTGCGGGTTGGCGTACTCGAACTGCTTCACGAGCGCGGGCACGACCTCGCCCTGGTAGCGCTCCTGGAGCGCGCTGGCGGTCACTTGGTGGTTACCTCCACGGCCTGGCCGCAGTGCCCGCAGACGCGGATGCGCCGACCGTCCTCGAGGACGGTATGGCCGATCCGCGTGGCGAGATGGCACTTGGGGCAGATGAGCATGACCTTCGACGTCGACATCGGCATCGCGATGTCGAGGATCCCGCCCTGCTGGATCTTCGGCGCCCGGTCCGTCCGGCCCTGTTTCGGGGGCGGGGCTTTCGTGTGGCGCTTCGCGATGTTGACGCCGCTGACGACGACGGAGACGCCGGCGCTCGGGGTCCCGCGGCGGTACTGGCTGCGGAGGGCGCCGCGGCTCGCGGTGCGGCGGATGACGCGCTCGATGGTGCCTTGCTTGCCGGCATCGCGGCCGCTCAGCACGACGACGGTGTCGCCCTTCCGCAGCTCGGGGACGCGGTTCGGGCGTGCATGTTCGTGGACTCGAGGCATCACAGCACCTCCGGCGCGAGCGACACGATCTTCATGTAGTTCCGATCGCGGAGCTCGCGGGCGACGGGCCCGAAGATCCGGGTCCCGCGGGGATTGCCCTGGTTGTTGATGAGGACGGCCGCGTTCTCGTCGAACCGGATGTAGCTCCCGTCGGCGCGACCGAACTCCTTGGCGGTTCGAACCACGACCGCGCGGACGACGTCGCCCTTCTTCACGGCGGCGTTCGGGATCGCCTGCTTGACGCTGGCGATGATCACGTCGCCGATCCCGGCGGTCGTCTTCGTGGAGCGGCCCATCACGCGGATGCACTGGATCGTGCGGGCACCCGTGTTGTCGGCCACCTTGAGGCGGGTCTGAGCCTGGATCACGTGGCGCCCTCGTCATGGGACGCATGGGCGGCCGCGTCGGACGTATCGGCGCCGGTCGCGGACTCGTCGTTCGCCTCGGCCTCGGCCTTGGCGCGACCGGGGTGGGCGGCCGAGTGGATGGCCTCGGACGTTGCATCCTCCTCGACGACGATCTCGTCGCCGGGCAGGCCATGATCGCCGGCGCGCTGGACGATCCGGACGAGGCGCCAGCGCTTCGTCGCGGACAGCGGTCGGGACTCCTCGATGAGGACCGTGTCGCCGACATGGGCGTCGTTCGTCTCGTCGTGGGCCTTGAACTTCGTGGTGAGGCGGATGACCCGCTTGTAGAGCCGGTGGCGGGTGAGGCGCTCGACGGACACGACGATCGTCTTGTCCATCTTGTCGCTCACGACGCGACCGGTCTTGGTCTTGCGCTGTGCCTGCACGGGGGTGGTCGCTCCAGTCATCGGGATCCGCCTACGCCGACTTCCGGCCGGCGGCGGCCGTCCGGGTCGCGCCGCGCTCGCGCTGGACCGTGAGGATCCGGGCGATCGAGCGGCGGGTCTGCGGGATCGTGCTCGTGTCGTTCAGCTGCCGCGTCGAGAGGGCGAAGCGCGCGCTCCAGAGGTCCTGCTTTGCCTGCTTCAGGGCGTCCTCGAGCTCACTGTCGGACATCTCGCGCATCTTGCCGAGGTCCATCAGCGGTCCCCTCCCTCAACGGTGCTCTCGCGGGCGACGACGTGCGTCGCGACCGGGAGCTTGTGGCTCGCCAGGCGCATCGCCTCGTGGGCCTCCTCGGAGGCGACGCCCGCCATCTCGAAGAGGATCCGGCCGGGCTTGACGACCGCGACCCAATGGTCGGGAGCGCCCTTGCCGGAGCCCATGCGCGTCTCGGCCGGCTTCTTCGTGACCGGCTTGTCCGGGAAGACCCGGATCCAGATCTTGCCGCCGCGCTTCACGGAGCGGGTCATGGCCCGCCGGGCCGCCTCGATCTGGCGGCTCGTGATCCAGGCCGGCTCGAGCGTGGCGAGGCCGTACTCGCCGAAGGCGACGAAATGGCCGCCCTTGGCCTGGCCGGACATCCGACCACGCATGACCTTGCGATGCTTGACGCGCTTGGGGAGCAGCATCGTCAGACCGCCTGGGCAGTCGCGGCGGGCAACGGCGCCGCGCTGCGGATCGGGGCGATGTCGCCGCGGTAGATCCAGACCTTCACGCCGATCCGACCGTACGTCGTGTGGGCGTGGACCTGGCCGTAGCTGATGTCGGCCCGGAGCGTGCCGAGCGGGATCCGGCCTTCGCGATCCCACTCGCGACGGCTCATCTCGGCGCCGCCGAGGCGACCCGAGACCATGATCTTCACGCCCTTGGCGCCGGCCTTCATCGATCGCTGGATCGACTGCTTCATCGCCTTCTTGAAGGCGATGCGCCGAGCGAGCTGCTGGGCGATGTTCATCGCGACGAGGTACGCGTCGAGCTCCGGCTGGCGGATCTCCTTGATCTCCAGCTTGACCTTGCGCTTGGTGAGCGCGCCGATCTGCTGGCGGAGGATCTCGACGTTCTGGCCGCCCTTGCCGATGACGATGCCCGGCTTGGCCGTGTGGACGGTGACCGTGACCTGGCCGAAGTTCCGCTCGATCTCGAGGCCGCTCACGCTCGCGTTCGCGAGGCGCGCGCCGACGAGCTTACGGATCGCGATGTCCTCGATCAGGAGCGTCGTGTACTCCTTGTCGTGGTACCACTTCGCGGTCCAGGTTCGCGTGACCCCGAGTCGAAACCCGTACGGGTGGACCTTGTGTCCCATGGTGCTCAGGCCTCCCGATCGCCGACGGTGACGGTGATGTGCGTGACGGGCTTGTGGATCGGGAACGCCCGACCCTGGGCCCGGGGCCGCCAGCGCTTGATCGTCGGGCCCTCATCCGCGCGGGCATCGACGACGAACAGCTCGTCGGCCGACAGGTTCAGGTTGTTCTCCGCGTTCGCGGTCGCGCTCTTCAGGACCCCGGCGACGTCCTTGGCGGCGTGCTGGGGCATGAACCGCAGGAGGGCAGCGGCCTCCTCCACGGAGCGGCCGCGGATCACCTGGACGACCAGGCGAGCCTTGCGGGTCGAGCCGCGGAGGTACTTGGCGGTGGCGGAGACTTGCACGATCTGGCTCCCTATTTCGGCGCGGTCGCGCGATCGGTGTGCTTGCCGTGCCCGCGGTACGTGCGGGTCGGGGCGAACTCGCCGAGGCGGTGGCCGACCATGTTCTCGGTCACGTACACCGGCACGTGCTTGCGGCCGTTATAGACCGCGACTGTGTGGCCGATGAACGACGGAAAGATGACGGACGCGCGAGACCAGGTCTTGACGACCTTCTTCTCGCTCTTCTTGTTCATGTCCTCGATGCGGCCGAGGAGGCGGGGCTCGATGAACGGGCCCTTCTTGATGGAACGGGACATCCTGTTGCTGCCTCCCCGCTACTTCCGGTGTCGCGAGCGGACGATCAGGCGCCCGGTCGTCTTCGCTCGTCGGGTGCGGTAGCCCATGGCGGGCTTGCCCCACGGCGTCTTGGGCGGCATCCCCGTCGGGGACTTGCCCTCGCCGCCACCGTGCGGATGGTCGCGCGGGTTCATGACGACGCCTCGAACTTCCGGTCGCTGGCCCATGTGGCGGGCCCGGCCGGCCTTGCCGAGGTTCTGGTTCTCGTGATCGAGGTTGCCGACCTGACCGACGGTGGCCATGCACAGGATGCTCACCCGCCGGACCTCGCCGGACGGGAGGCGAACCTGGGCGTAGTCGCCCTCCTTGGCCAGGAGCTGCGCCGCGACGCCCGCCGATCGGACGATCTGGCCGCCCTTGCCGGGGATGAGCTCGACGTTGTGGATCGTGGTGCCGAGGGGGATGTTCGCGATCGGCAGGGCATTGCCAAGCCGGGCGTCCGCACCGGGACCCGAGACGACGACATCGCCGACCTTCAGCCCGTGCGGCAGGAGCATGTAGCGCTTCTCGCCATCGCGGTAGTGGAGGAGGCCGATCCGGGCGGACCGGTTCGGGTCGTACTCGACGGTCGCGACGCGGGCGGGCACGCCGAACTTGTCGCGCTTGAAGTCGATCCGGCGATAGTGCGTCTTCTCGCCGCCGCCACGATGGCGCACGGTGAGGCGGCCCTGGTTGTTCCGGCCGGAGCCCCGCTTCTGGGGCTCGAGGAGCGGCTTGTACGGCTCGTCGGTCGTGATCTCGTCGAACGTCGAGCGCGTCATGCCCCGGAGCCCGGGGGACGTCGGCTTGTAGCTTCGCAAGGGCATGACTAGACCCCCTCGAAGAACTGGATCTTCTGGCCGGCGGCCAGGGTCACGATCGCCTTGCGCCAGGGCGACGTCCGGCCCGTGACGCGTCCGCGGCGGGTGCCGCGCGACTTCGTCTTGGCCTTCGTCGTCAGGACGTTCACGGCGACGACGGTGACCTTGTCGGTCGCGTACAGCTCCTCGATCGCCGCCTTGATCTGGATCTTGTTGGCGTCGGGATGCACGCGGAACGTGTACTTCGCCCGGGTCGCCTCGTCGATCGACTTCTCGCTCACGACGGGCCGCAGGACGATCTCAGGAGCGGTGAGAACGCTCACAGGTAGACCTCCTCCATGCGTGCCAGGGCGGGCTGCTCGATGATGACGGTGTCGGCGTTCACGAGGTCGACGACGTTGAGCGAGTCGGCGAGGATGACGTCCACGGTCGGCAGGTTCCGGGCGGAGACGCGCAGCTGCTCGTCGGCCGCAGGGGCGACCACGAGCACGCGGCCCGTCGCGTTGAGCGCGAGCAGGATGGCGGCGATGTCGCGGGTCTTGAAGCCCTCGAGCCCGAAGGCGTCCACGATCCGGATCGCCTCGTCGCCGAGCTTGGCAGTGAGCGCGCCGCGAAGCGCGAGCCGGCGCATCTTCCGGGGCAGGCGCTGCTCGTACGAGCGCGGGTGCGGTCCGAAGACCGCGCCGCCGCCACGGTAGTGGGGCGCCGTGCGGGACCCCTGGCGGGCGCGGCCGGTGCCCTTCTGCTTGTACGGCTTCCGGCCGCCGCCGCGAACCTCGCCGCGGGTCTTCGTGTCGGACGTGCCCGTGCGCCGGCCGGCCAGCTGCGCGGTCACGACCTGGTGGAGCACGGCGACGTTGACCGGGGCGTCGAAGAGCTCGGCGTTGAGCTCGACATCACCGAGGTTCTTGCCGGCCTTGTCGTACAGGATCGTCGTCGGCATCGTCAGGCCTTCTTCACGAGGATCAGGCCGCCGCGGGCGCCGGGGAGGCTGCCCTTGAGGAGGAGGAGGTTCCGATCGGCGTCCGCCCGGACGACCGTGACCTTCTTCGTCGTCACCCGCTCGTCGCCCATGTGGCCGGCCATCCGGACGCCCTTGTAGACCCGACCCGGCGTCGTGCCGGGACCGATCGAGCCGGGCTCGCGATGGTGGTCGGAACCGTGGGTCTTCGGGCCGCGCGAGAAGTGGTGGCGCTTGACGTGGCCCGAGAAGCCCTTGCCCTTCGAGACGCCCGTGACGTCGACGAGGTCACCCTCGGCGAACACGTCGGCGATCGCGACGGTCTGGCCGACCTCGTAGCCCGACAGGTCCTCGACGCGGAACTCGCGGATCGTGCTGACCTGGGCGATGCCCTTGAGCTGACCCGCGCGGGGCTTGTTGAGCTTGGGCTTCTCGTCGGTCCCAAGCGCGACGGCCGTATAGCCGTCCTGGGCGTCGGTTCGCAGCGCGGTGACGGTGTTCGGGGCGACCTCCAGCACCGACACGGCAACCATCGTGCCGTCCGGCTGGAACACCTGCGTCATGCCGGCTTTCCGGCCAATCAATCCAATCGCCATTACATCTTGATCTCGATGTCGACGCCCGCAGGAAGCGAGAGCCGCATCAGGGCGTCGACCGTCTTCGACGAGGGATCCAGGATGTCCACGAGCCGCTTGTGGGTGCGGATCTCGAACTGCTCCCGGCTGTCCTTGTCGATGAACGGTGAGCGCAGGACCGTGAACTTCTCGATCCGGGTGGGCAGCGGGACCGGGCCGACGATGTCGGCTCCCGTTCGCTGGGCCGTCTCGACGATCTGCGCCGCCGACTGATCGAGCAGTCGGTGGTCGTACGCCTTGAGACGGATCCGGATCCGCTGCTTTGCCATCTCGCTACTCGGTGATGCTGGTGATGGCGCCGGCGCCGACGGTCCGGC
>DAINSJ010000026.1:0-14611 GCA_036741375.1 Candidatus Limnocylindrales bacterium | reverse complement strand
CGACTGCGCCAGGTCCGGCCATCTGCAGCCCGAGGTTGTAGAGGATGACCGCGCCCGTCAGGATCGAGATGATGCTGAAGCTGATCGCGAAGTTGCTGAACCCGCCCATGCTGCGCAGCAGCTCCTGGGCATAGCCGAGGCCGTGCAGGTCCTGGGTGTCCTGCCGAATCGCCTCTTCGCGGGACCGTCCGCTCATCGAGCCCTCCCTCAAGCCACTCGGTGCATGGACCGCTTTCCGGCGATCAGAGGGCGCCTTGGCGCCGAGCCGGTGCGAACCCCGCGATCATACGCGGGCGGTCACACGGGATTCGCAGAAATCTTCGGCCTCTGTGAGTCGATCCGCTGCGTCGGCGGGCTCCCTCAGTAGAGCATCGTCGCGTCTTCGGGGAACTCGAAGTCGAAGGTCGCCGGCGCAAGGCGGGCGTCGGGATCCAGCAGGACGACCTCGGCCAGGCGCGTGATCTCGCCCTGGACCGACTCGACCAGCCGGGTGATCAGGCCGGTCTCGCGATCGACGCCGAGCTGGACGTGATAGTCCGGCCGGTCGACATAGAGCTCGACCGCGCGTGGATGATCGCAATCGACGAGGACGGCCTCGCGGCCGGCGATGACCTCGCTGCCCGAGATCCAGAGGCGACCGGTCGCGAGGACGTTCTGGCAGTAGCCGCCGGGATGGACGAAGAGATCCGCGAGCGTCTCGTTCGGCAGCGGCGTCACGGGCTCATAGACGCGAGCAGAGCCCGGAAAGCCCGCGTCGAGCCCGCGCGGCCGGTTGCGCACCGGGCGCGCCGTCCCCAGCCGATGCACCACCGAGTACGTCCTGACTGTCTCGCCATCGGAGATCCAGAGCTCGCTCTGGCCGACGGCGCCCGGCCCCGGCTCGCTGGTCACGACCCGGGCGTGGCCGGGATGACGGAGCGAGATGTCCATCGTCGTCAGCAGCTCGCCGCGGGCGCCGAAGGCTCGTTCCTCGATCCGCATCCGGAGCGTGGCAAAGCGGAGCTCCGCGTCGCGCATGAAGGTGAAGAGCTCCTCGAGCGCCGGCAGCTCGGGCGGGAGCGCGGCGATCTCCGGCAGACGCTCGCCGAGGGGAGCGGGGAGGACGGCGGCACGGTCCCAAAGGCGGGTCGGCATCGTCGCCCGATTATGCTCGACCCGATGGAGATCGCGTCGGACACGTTTCGGCAGGTCATGGGCCGGTTCGCGACCGGCATCAGCGTCGTGACGACGTTCGAGGACGGCGACGGCGGCGGCGACGGCGAGGGCGGCCGGGCCACCGGCAAGCCCGCCGGGATCACGGTCAATGCCCTCTCTTCCGTGTCCCTGGAGCCGCCGCTCGTGATGGTCGCCCTCGATCGGAGCCGGTTCATCACCCCGATGGTGCGATCCCTCGGGCGGTATGCCGTGAACGTCCTCGGCGAGGACCAGCAGGCGCTCTCGGATTGCTTCGCCCACGCGCCGGTCAGCCCCGGCCGGGAGGCATTCTGCGGCGCCTCGTGGTCGCCCGGCCCGACCGGGCTGCCGCTGCTCGACGGCGCGATCGCGACCCTCGAGTGCACCGTCGTGCAGACCTTCTCGGCGGGCGACCACGACCTGTTCATCGGGCGCGTCGATTCGCTCGCGGCCGCGGGCGACGAGGCGGCGGACGGCCGCACGGCGATCCCGCTCCTGTATTTCCGGCGCCGCTACCTTCGCATGGAGCGCGGCGCCGACAGCCCCGTCGAAGGTAAGCCGGAGGGCTGAATGCCGGTCGTCCAGGCGAACGAGCTCGACATCGTTTACGAGGTCGTCGGGGCCGGGCCGCCGCTGGTCCTGCTGCACGGCGCGACATCGCTCGGCCGTGAGGACTTCGCGGCCCAGCTGCCATTGCTCTCGAAGGCGTTCCGCGTCTACATCCCCGATGCGCGGGGCCACGGCGGGACGCGCTGGGACGCCGCGAACGGGTTCACCTACGAGTGGCTCGTCGATGACCTGGAGGCGTTTGCCGACGCGTTGGTGTTGTCCACCTTCCACCTCGTGGGCTTCTCGATGGGGGCGATGACGGCGCTGCAGTTCGCCGTCCGAGCCCCGCACCGCCTCCGGACGCTCATGGTCATCGGTATCACGACGCAGCGCGAGCCACGGGCGAGCGTCGGCCGGCGGATGATGGATCCGGCGCGGATCCTGGCCAACGACCCGAAGCTGCTCGCCCAGCTGGTACGCCGCCACGACGCCGGGCAGGGCGAGGGAGCCTGGCAGCGCCTCCTGCCGGCGATCGCCGCGGACGTCGCGGCCCAGCCGCTCCTGGCCCCGGCCGAGCTGCACTCGATCGATGCTCCAACAATGGTCGTGACCGGCGACCGCGACCCGTTCGTGCCCGTTGAAGCGGCGGCGGCGCTCGCGCGGCAGCTGCCCGACGGCCGGCTCTTCGTCGTGCCGGATGCCGGCCACGAGGTCATGGTTCGTCGACCCGGCCTCTTCAACGAGGGCATGAGTGGCTTCTACCGCTCGACCGAAGCCGAGGCCCGCAAGCGCGCCGGTGACCAAGAAGGAGACTCGACATGACCACCCTGCTCGTGCTCTACCGCCGGCCGGAGGGCGGACCCGAGGCCCTCGAGACGCTCGAGCGTCGCTACCGCGACGAGCACCTGCCACTCGTGGCCCAGACGCCGGGGCTCCGTGCCACCCGCGTCTGGCGAGTCGCCGAGGCGCTCGGCGGCGACACGGATCTGGCGCTCGCCTGTGCGATGGACTTCGACGATCGGGCCGCGCTCGACGACGGGCTCCGTTCAGACCCGATGCGGGCGGGCGGCAAGATCCTGCGCGAGATCGCGCCGGGCCTCGCGACGTTCCTCGTCGTGGAGGACGCCCCGGACCTGCTCCGCGGCTGACCGCCCGAACGGCGTGCCGCGGCCCGACCGCGCGGCGATACTGTGGCAACACGCCGAGGGAGCCCAGTGACCCTGCCGCCCCCGCCAGATCACGAATCGGTTCACGTCAACCTGCCGGCGCCGAGCGCGGCAGGTCCCCTCGACGGCGTGGCACTGATCGTCATCGACCGACCCCAGGTCCTCAACGCGCTCGACTTCGGGCTGATCGCGGCGCTCACCGACGTGCTCGAGCGGCTCGATGGCGAACCCGCCTGCCGCGTCACGGTGATCACGGGCGCCGGCGATCGCGCATTCGCGGCCGGGGCCGACATCGGCGAGCTCGCGGCCCAGACGCCGACGACGCTGACCGCCGACGACCACTTCCATCGCTGGGAGCGGATCAAGCGCATCCGGAAGCCGATTATCGCGGCGGTTCGCGGCTTCGCCCTCGGCGGCGGCTGCGAGCTTGCGATGACGTGCGACATGATCGTGGCCGGCGAGGACGCCCAGTTCGGCCAGCCCGAGATCAAGCTCGGTGTCATGCCCGGTGCCGGCGGGACCCAGCGGCTCACGCGGGCCATCGGCAAGGCGAAGGCGATGGAGATGGTCCTCACGGGCCGGACGATCGGCGCGCGCGAAGCCGAGGCGCACGGCCTCGTGACGACCGTCGTCCCCTCCGAGGCGACGGTGCCTGCGGCCCTCGAGCTCGCCTCCCGGATCGCGGCGATGCCGCCGCTCGCCGTGCTCGCCGCCAAGGCCGCGGTGAATCGCGCCGAAGAGCTGCCGCTCGAGGCCGGCCTCGAGTTCGAGCGCCGCAACTTCTACCTGCTCTTCGCGAGCGAGGACCAGCGCGAGGGGATGGCCGCATTTGTCGAGAAGCGCGCGCCGAGCTGGAAGGGACGCTGATGACCTGGGACAACGACGTCGGCGACGAGCCGGCCCCGGCATGGCGCGATCAGGCGCCGGACATCCTGACCCCGATCGACGAGGGCGCGCCGGTGAGCGGCCATAAGCCGCCCGCCGAGGCCCACATCCCGTGGAGCGAGGCGCCCGAGCACGAATGGAGCGCCGCCTCGAGCCGGATCCTGCCGGTGCTTCGCCCGCCTGGGGCGGCCGGGACTGCGTTGTCGGGCCTCGACCAGGCATCCCTGGCGAACGAGGGACTGAAGCACCACGCCCTGCCCGTCCTCGACCCGGGCCCGGCAGACCTCCAGATCGCGTACGTCATGCGGGTCTCGAGCTTCGACGTGCTCGTGAACGCCGATCACCTCCTCGGCTGGGGGATCGAGCCGGCCACGCTGCGCGACGCGGCGATGGAGAACCTCGGACTATGGTCGTCGATCGCGCCGTGGACCGACGAGCTCTCCGGGCAGCGACGCCTCCTCTCGTCGGACACCGGCGAGGGCGGCGATGCGGCGCGGATCCTCTTGCCGGACGTCCGCAAGCACCTGTCCGATGAGCTCGGTGGCGAGGCCCGCGTCCTGATCGGCGTGCCGGATCGAGATCTCCTCATGGCAAGTGCCCTTCGATCCGACGACGAAGGGTTCGCCGAGCTCTTCGCCGACTTCGTCGTCGAGCATTCGGGGGGCGCCGACGAGCCGATCGACCGACGGGTCTTCGAGCTCGTCGCAGGCGAGCTCCAGCCCTTCGTCGCCTGAGCCGGGTCCCGGTGGTGAAACGGGAGGCTTCCGAGACGGCCGGCGCCTCAACGGTGCTGCTCGAGGTCTCGGACGGCGTCGCGACGATCACCATGAACCGGCCGGACGCGCTCAACGCGCTGACCATCCCGATGAAGCGGGAGCTGCTGTCGGCCTTTCGGTCCCTCGAGCGGGATCGAGCCGTTCGGGCCGTCCTCCTGACCGGGGCGGGCCGCGCGTTCTGCGCGGGCCAGGATCTCCGGGAGCGGTTGGAACCGGATGCAGCCCCGCTCGGGATCGAGATCCGTGAGCGCTACAACCCGATCGTCCGGGCGATGCGAGGGCTCGAGAAGCCGATCGTCGGCGCGATCAACGGCGTCGCGGCCGGCGCCGGTGCCTCACTGGCCTTCGCCTGTGACCTGCGGATCGCGGCCGAGGGAGCGAGCTTCGCGCTGGCGTTCGGACGCGTGGGCCTCGTGCCGGACAGCGGCGCGACGTGGCTGCTCCCGCGACTCGTTGGCGGCGCGAGAGCTGCTGAGATCGCCCTGCTGAACGACCCGGTTCCCGCAACCGCTGCCCTGTCGATGGGGCTCGTGACGCGGGTGGTCAGCGCCTCGGAGCTACCCGATGCGGCCCGCGAGATGGCCGGCCGGCTCGCCCAGGGAGCGCCGATCGCGCTCGCCCTCACCAAACGCGCCCTGAACGCGGCGTGGGACCGCGGGCTCGACGCAGCTCTCGAGTACGAGGCGTATCTGCAGGACCTCGCCGGCCAGAGCCGCGATCACGTCGAGGGCATCGCCGCGTTCATGGAGAAGCGCGCGCCGCGGTTCCGCGGCGAGTAGGGCGATCCCCGTCGAGAGTCCGGCGAAGGGCTACTGACCGACGCGCCGCCGGCGGTCCGCGGCTGCACCCGCGAGCACGAGCACGACGAGCCCGAACGCCATTGGCAGGACGAGGCCGGGCGACGCGACGGCGGCGTCGTGGACGGCGCTGGTATCGAAGGCGGCAGCCTTCGGAGCGGCCTGAACGTCAGCCTCGACCTGGTCGGCACCCAGGGTCGCCCCGTAGCAGGGGTCGACAAGGGGCTTGCCGACGTTCGGGTCCTTGCCGATGAAGCCGGGATCCGGGTCGATCTGCCCGAGCGGAAACGTCTCGCCCGGGTCTGGTGGTGCGGGCGGCTGTGGATCGACCGAGCCAGATTCAAGCGGCAGGTCGTTCGCGGTCGCGACAGGCTCGGACGCCGGCGTGGCTGCAGGCTCGGAACCTGGGGTGGCTCCCGGCTCGGAGCCGCTGGAGCCGCTGCCACCGCCACTGGCCGGGTCGTCGACGGGGCCGCTGCCGACCGGGTTCGTGCCGTCGTCGGCCGGGAAGGGCGGGCAGGTCTGGGTCGGACCACCTGGCCCGGGATCGACGATGGTGGGCTTCGGGTCGCTCGTGACCGGCTCATCGGGCGGTGATCCGACGGGCCCAGGGACGGAGGCGGGAATCTCGACCGTGATGATCTCGCCGCCGTCGGCGAGCCATGCCCGGTCCGTGATCTTGAACGTGCCGAGGGCGAGGATCTTGATGAGCAGCGCCTCGGCATCACCATTGCTACCCGGGCAGGCCATCTCGGTCATGAACGTGGGACCGACGATCGCCACCGTGTCCCCATCCACCCTGACCTCGCCGCCGATCATGTTGCATCCCGCGGAGGCCATGAGCTTGGAGCCCTCGACGGCCACCTTGCCGCCGACGTCGAGCTTTGTCCCGCCGAGGACGAGACCACGGATCTCGAAATAGCGCGCCGTCGCCGCCGGGGGCGCCGCGGGAGACGCAGCCATGGCAGCGGTTGGCATCAGGAGCGCGGCGACCGCGAGGAGGGTCAGCGGCAGGGATCGCATCGGTTGGAACCTCGACAGATGGCGGGGGCGGGTTCGGTGGCCGCTTGACGCCTCGGTCACGCGATTGGTTCCGTAGCCCCCGACGGGTTTCGCGCGGGCAAGCAGAAGATCTTGACGTGGTCGCCCCGCCTCGCTAGGCTCGCCCCTAACAATCGTTCGTTAGGTGGCGTACTCAGGAGGTTGCCCAGATCGTGGTCGAGGTCTCCCGCCGCCGCGCCATCGAGGACGTCGCGAGCGACCTGTTCCGAGCCCACGGTTACACGGGTACGAGCGTCCGCGACATCGCTCGGGCGCTCTCGCTCCAGGGCGCCAGCCTCTACGCCCACGTTACGTCGAAGGAAGATGTCCTCTGGGGGATCGTGGATCGAGCCGCAAGGCGGTTCGAGGCGGCCGCCGACGCCGCGGAACTCGACGCCGAGCTCCGACGAGCCGGCGACCCGGTTGAGGCCATCACAGCCCTGATCCGCGCCCACGTCGAGGTGCTCACGGCCGACGTCGGCGAGGCGAGCGTCTTCGTCAGCGAGTGGCGGTCGCTCGGGCCCGAGCGCCGGGCGGCGGTCCTCGAGCGACGCGACGTCTACGAGGCCCGGTTCCGCCGTCGCGTCTCCGATGGCATCGCGATCGGCGCCTTTGCGCTCGTCGATCCGGCGATCGCGTCGACCGTCCTGCTCAGCGCGCTCAACGGCGTCGCCACCTGGTTTGATCCAGCCGGCCGCCTGCCAGCGGGTCGCGTTGCCGACAACCTCGTCGACCTGTCGCTGCGCATGCTGGAGGCCCAACCGTGCTGAACGGATTGAGCACGCCAGCCACAGCGGCGAAGGCCTGGGTCGACGCATGGGAACGGGGCTGGGCGGAGCACGATTCCGCCTCGATTGCAGACCGATACGTAGCCAATTGCACCTTCAGCTCGCACCCGTTTCGGGCGTTGGTTCGCGGGCGTGCGGCCGCGGCCGCGTGGATCAGCGAAGCGTTCGCCGAGGAGCGCCCTGCGCGCTTCGTGTTCGGGGCGCCGATCGTCGCGGACGACGGCCGGGCGGCGGTCGAGTACCGCGCGATCATCACGGGCCCGGACGGCGTCGAGACGACGCTCGCGGGCACGACGATCCTTCGATTCGACGAGGCTGGTCTCGTCACCGAACATCGCGACTATTGGGCAACGTCGCCCGGGGATCTGGGCCTCGACCTGCCAACGGAGGCACCCGCATGACCGATCCGCTCGCCCTCGATCCCGTCCTTCCCGTTCGCGAGCGGAGCGACCGGCCGTGGAACGAAGACCTGCCGCACGACGAGCGGTTCGCCCATTTCGAGGCCCATGTGCTCGCCGGCGGCAAGATCGAGGCGACCGACTGGATGCCCGACGAGTACCGGACCGCCGTCCTGCGATTCGTCGAGATGCACGCGAACAGCGAGCTGATGGGCGTCCTGCCCGAGCGCGAGTGGATCATGCGGGCCCCGACGCTCCGGCGGAAGTTGGCCCTCACCGCGAAGGTCCAGGACGAGGTCGGTCACGCCCAGCTGCTGTATCGAGTCGCCGAGGATCTTGGCAAGCCGCGTGAGGCGATGTTCGACGACCTGCTCGCCGGCAAGACGAAGTTCCACAACGTCTTCCATTACCCGACACGGACGTGGGCCGACATCGGCGTCATCGCGTGGCTCGTCGACGCCGCGGCGATCGTCGCCCAGCAGGCGCTCAGGGACTCCTCGTACGCCCCGTACGCCCGGACGATGCAAAAGATCTGCTGGGAGGAATCGGTCCACATCATGCACGGCCGCGACGTCGTCGTGACCCTCATGACCGGCACCGACGCCCAGCGGGCGATGGTCCAGGAAGCACTCGACCGGTGGTGGGGCCCACTCATGCAGATGCATGGTCCGCGGGGCGACCGAGCGAAGGATCGCGATCTTCACTGGCGCATCAAGGCCAAGACCTCCGAGGAGCTCCGCCAGGAGTTCCTGACGATCTACGTCCCGCGGCTGCTCGAGCTTGGGCTCGTGATCCCCGACCCGGAGCTGCGCTTCGACGAGGACGCCCGCGAGTGGCGCTACACGGAGCCGGACTGGAATGAGCTCCGGACGGTCGTGACGAACCACGGCCCGAAGTCCGAGGAGCGCCTCGAGTTCCGTCGCGTGAATCGCGAGGCCACCCGCTGGGTGCGTGACTCGATTCTCGCCGCACCCGTGGCCGCCCCGTGAGCCCGAAGACTGGCGGCCGCCTTGAACCGTTCGAGGTCTTCCGACAGGAGAAGGACGGCGACCCGATGCGCCACGGTGGCAACGTGATGGCGCCCGATCGGGACCTCGCGATGCACTACGCCCGCGAGATGTTCGGGCGACGCAACGAAAGCACCCGACTGTGGATCGTCCGCCGGACCGACATCCAGGTGCTGGAGGACCAGGATCTCCTCGACCCGCCGCTCGACCGGTCGTTCAAGAAGCCAGGTGGCTACACGATGCGCGACAAGCTGGCGGCTGCGCGCGCACGAGCCGGGACCTCGAAGCCGCCTGCGCGCGCGGAGGGCCACGACCGCACTGGGCGTCGGGGCAAGCGCGGCGCCGGCAGCGGCGAGACCGGCACCGCGGGAGCGGCATGACCGCAGAGTCGGCACCAACGGTTGCCCGACGCGATCCTTCGTCGACCGCCCGGACCGCGGCCGCAGCGCTCACCCCGCCTGTCCGAAGCGCCCTCGCGGAGCTGCTCCTCACGATGGCAGACGACGAGTTCGTGTCCGGGTTCACGGATTCCGAGTGGACGGGGATCGCTCCGATCCTCGAGGAGGACGTCGCGATCAGCTCCATCGCCCAGGACGAGCTCGGCCACGCTCGGGCGCTCTACGAGCTGCTCGCCGGCGTTCTCGACGACGGCCGGGACGCGGACGCGATCGCCTACGACCGGGCGCCCGAGGACTATCGCCACGCCCGCCTGCTCGACGAACCACGGGGCGACTGGGCCGACACGATCGCCCGCCGGTTCCTGTACGAGCTGGCCGACGAGGCCCGCCTCGCGTCGATCGGTGACGGATTCCCGCCGCTGGCCGAGCTCGTCGCCAAGCTGCGTCGGGAGGAGCGTTACCACCGGATGCACCTCGTGACCTGGATCGACCGCCTCGCCCACGGCGGTGATGATTCGCGGGCCCGACTCGAGAAGGCGCTTGCGTCGGCGGGCGCTGATGCCGCCACCGTCTTCACGCCCCTCGCCGGGGAGCCGAGCTTGATCCAGGCCGGGATCATGACGCGGTCGCTGGCTGAAGCCGAGGCGGCGTGGCGCGCCGACCTCACCGCGATTCTCGTGCCACTCGGCCTCGCGTTACCGCCCGAGACCACGCCATCGGGCGACGGCCGAACGGAGCACTCCGATGCCTTCCGCTGGCTGTGGGGCGAGTTCACCGCCGTGCGCCGGCTCGATCCGGAGGCGGTCTGGTGATCGAGGCGACTCTTAGCCGGCGGGCCGGCCGGGCACGGCAGAGGCCGACGGGACCCGTTGGTCCCGAGGACGTTCGCGCCGCGCTCGATTCCGTGCCCGATCCGGAGATCCCAGGCGTATCCATCGTCGAGCTCGGGATGATCGGCGACGTCGAGGTCGAGAACGGCGGGATTCGCGTGGAGCTGCTGCCGACGTTCGTCGGCTGTCCGGCGCTCGAAGTCATCCGCGAATCGATCGAGATGCGGCTCGCGAGCTTCGGACTGGCCGTCGCTGTCGAGGTGTCCTTCGCAACCCCCTGGAGTTCAGACCGAATCTCGCCGGAGGGGCGCGCGAAGCTGGTCCGCTCTGGCTTCGCGCCCCCGCCCCCGGTCAGGCCCGGCCGCTCGCTTCCGATGCTCGACATGGCGAGCCCAGACCCAGCCGTGAACTGCCCCTATTGCGGCTCAGCGCGGACGACCCTCGACAACGCCTTCGGGCCGACCCAGTGCCGGTCGATCCGCCACTGCGAGGACTGTCGTCAGCCCTTCGAGGCGTTCAAGTCGATCTGACAACGCGTCGGCGAGTTGCGACATCGTCCAGGGCCGCCCAAGGCGCTACCGTTCTGCCCGTGGCATCGAAACGAGCCGTTCTCGGCGTCGTCGGCGCCGGCACGATGGGCGCGGGGATCGCCCAAGTCGCCCTCGAGGCGGGATGGGAGGTCGCCCTCTTCGATGCCGTGCCTGGGGCGGTCGATCGGGCGCGCGACCGGGTGCGGGAGGGCCTCCTCCGGCGCGCGGCCAAGGCCGCGCCCACGGCCCGGGCCGAGGACTGGGCGCAGGAGCGGCTCGCACGGCTATCGGCCGCGCGATCACTCGACGGGGTCGCTGGCGGCGCGCACATCGTCCTCGAAGCGGCCATCGAGGAGCTCGAGGCGAAGCGGGCGATCTTCCGCGAGCTCGACGCCGCGGCCTCGCCGGAGACGATCCTCGCGACGAACACGAGTGCCCTGTCAGTGACGAAGATCGCCGAGGTCGCGCGCCGCGCCGACCGAGTCCTCGGGCTGCACTTCTTCAACCCGGCGCCACTCCTGCCGCTTGTCGAGGTCGTCGCGGGCCTCCAGACCACCGAGAGCGTCATCGATCGGGCCCTGGCCATCGTCGATGGCTGGGGCAAGACGCCGATCCGGACGGGCGACTCGCCGGGATTCATCGTCAATCGGGTGAACCGGCCGTTCACGCTCGAGCCGCTGCGGCTGCTGCGTGCGGGCGCCGGCACGGTCGAGCTGATCGACGCGGCCATCGTCGCGGCCGGGTTCCCGATGGGGCCGTTCCGCCTGATGGACCTCATCGGCATCGACGTCAATCTCGCCGCCGCGCGCGGCCTGTTCGAGGCGTTCGACCGGGCGCCGCGCTTCCGGCCGTCGCCCATCCAGGAGTCGCTCGTCGCCGCCGGTCACCTCGGGCGAAAGACGGGCGCGGGGTTCTATCGGTACGACGTCGAGGGCCGGCCGATCGGCCCGGCGCCCCAATTCGCGGCCGGCCCTGCCACTCCAGCGGCGCGAGCGTCGGCACTCGATCCCGAGTCGATCGCCGAACGGACGATCCTGGCCATCGTCAACGAGGCTTACCGAGCGCTCGGCGATCGGGTTGCCACGGCCGACAACATCGATCTGGCAATGCGGCTCGGGGCGAATCATCCGTTCGGGCCGTTCCAGTGGGCCCGCGAGATGGGGCTCACGGAGGTCGCGGCCATGCTCGACCGGCTCAGCGATGACGACACGGACGCGTTCCGGCCCACGCTGACCCTCCTGCGGGCGGTTCGGGCAGGGGGCTGAGCGGCCCCGCCTACAATTCCTGCATGAGCCGAGACCCGCACCGCGCCCTGCGCGAAGCCTGGATCGTCGAGGCCGTGCGGACGCCTGTCGGCCGCTACGGTGGCGCGCTGGCGATGGTCCGGCCGGACGATCTCGCGGCGATCGCGATTCGCGCCGTCGTCGATCGCTCGGGGGTCGACGCCGCGCTCATCGAGGACGTCATCCTCGGCTGCGCGAACCAGGCCGGCGAGGACAACCGGAACGTGGCTCGAATGTCCGCGCTGCTCGCGGGCCTGCCGGTCGAGGTCGCCGGCCAGACCGTGAACCGGCTCTGTGGCAGCGGGCTGCAGGCGATCAACACCGCGGCCCACGCGATCGGCGCCGATGACGGTGATGTCTTCGTGGCCGGCGGCGTCGAATCGATGACGCGGGCGCCGTACGTCATGGCGAAAGCCGAGGCCGCATGGGATCGCGGACCGCGCGAGCTGCAGGACACGACCCTCGGATGGCGGTTCCTGAACCCGAAGCTCGCCGCGATGCACTACCCGTACTCGATGGGCGAGACGGCCGAGAACGTCGTCGAGCGGTACGGGGACCGGCTCGACGTGAGTCGCGAGCGGCAGGACGCCTTTGCGCTGCGATCGCACGAGCGGGCGGTCGCCGCGATCGAGTCGGGGCGCTTCGATGATCAGATCGTGCCGGTCGAGGTGCCGCAACGGAAGGGCGATGCGATCGTGGTGTCGCGTGACGAGCATCCCCGCGCAGACACGTCCATGGACGCGCTCGCAAAGCTCCGCCCGGCATTCCGCGAGGGCGGATCCGTGACCGCGGGGAACTCGTCCGGGATCAACGATGGCGCTGCCGCGGTGCTGGTCGTCGACGCCGAGCGCGCGCGGGAGCTGGGGCTCAAGCCGATGGCTCGCATCGTCTCCACCGCGGTCGCCGGCGTCGATCCGGCGGTCATGGGCGTAGGTCCCGTGCCAGCGACACGAAAGGCGCTTGCCCGGGCGGGGCTCTCGGTGGCCGATCTCGACCTCATCGAGCTCAATGAGGCCTTTGCCTCGCAGTCGGTCGTGTGCATGGACGAGCTCGGGCTCGACCCGGAGAAGGTCAACGTGAACGGCGGGGCCATCGCCCTCGGGCATCCGCTCGGCGCGAGCGGCGCACGGCTTATGACGATGCTGGTCCACGAGCTGCATCGGACCAGCGGCCGCTACGGTCTCGCGACGATGTGCATCGGCGTGGGCCAGGGGATCGCCACGATCGTGGAGCGAATCGAGGCGTAGCGAAGTGCCGGTACGGATCGCCATTCCGACCGTCTGCGTCACAATCCCGCTCCTCCTGGGTGCGTGCCAGTCGGTCGAACCATCTCAGACCGTCACGGGGGCCCCAACCGCCTCGGCCGAATCGGTCACGCGGGCGCAGGCCGCGGCATGCCCGACCACCCGAGGTGAGCCGAGCCCATCGAGCGTCCCGGCTGATCGCTTCTTCGGGTCGGCCTCCGCCTATGGCAATGGGATGCTGTGGGTCGGGGGTCTCTGGCCCGACGGCATCATCTCTGCGGATTCGCGCTTCCTCGACTTGGACGGACGCGTCGGGATGAAGTTCGGCTGGTGGCACACGGTCGCTGGCAAGCTGCAGATCACCGGTCGCCGGCTGGATGCGCCGGCACCTCCGGCGATCGGCGACGTGCCCGATGGCTACGGAATCACCGGTTTTCAGGCCAGCGGGGTGACCTTTCCGACTCAAGGCTGCTGGGAGATCACGGGCTCCGTTGGCTCATCGAAGCTGACCTTCGTCACGTTCGTGATCAAGACGCCTGCCGAGCCGACTCTGCAACCGTCCGGAACGTGATGTGCCGACGCGAGGCGATTGACGCGGACCTCCGAGATCAGTCGCGGAGCGTCGGGCCTGTTACTCGCTCGAACGCTTCTTCCAGCGTCTCGTCGTCGGTCGCGGCGGCTACCGTCACCCGGAAGTAGACGGGCGTCCGGGTCGCCGCGAGCCAGACGTCGCAGTCTTCGACGATTCGCTCCGCGAACTGCGCGGCGTCGTGCTCGGCGGTCTCGGGGAGCAGGACCATGAATTGAGCCTCACTGGCCCTCGTCACGTGGTCCGTCTCGCGAGAGGAACGCGAGAGGACGTGCGCGATCGGGCGAACGAGCCGATCGACGGAAACCTCCGCCTCGTTGATGCCCGGCCGGAACTCGGCGCCGAGCACGACGACGGAGGCCGGGCGGCGATAGCGCTCGCTCCGGGCGCTCTCGCGCCGGAGCGCCTCATGCCAGGTGATCCGGTTGTCGAGCCGCACGAGTGGGTCTTCGCGTCGCCCGCCGTTCGCAGTATCGGTCGAAGGCCGGCCGCGACGTCGCTTCGGTCCGGTGACGAAGGCGTCGATCAGCGCGTCGGCCCGACTGTCTTCCATTTCCGGAAGGGCGAAGCGGCGAACGCGGGACGGATCGGGTGCGGCCATGGACTCCAGCTTCGTGACGCCGCCGGCAACCGGGCCGATAGCGGCTCCCGGTGCGGGATGGCGGGCACCGAACCTTACCCCGGTTCGCGAGGGAGTGCCGTCATCAGTCCATCCGGGGCCGGGGCCGGGCCTGGGCGGGCCCCAGGTCAGGTCCTTGCCAGATTTGCGCGTGGCGGGCGCTGCTCGACGGCGACCCAGCCGGTACGAGCGCCCCGCGTTCAGCTCGGTCCAGTTCGTTGCCAAACTTGCGCCTGACGGGCGCTATTCAACGGATTCGTTCCTCAGTTCCCGACTGGCGAGAATCTGGCAAGCAAGTCCGCGTCCGTTCGCACGGCGGCCCGCAACGCCATTGGCCTCGGATGACGAACGCCCGTGGCATGGGAATTTGGCAGCGGGGCGGGCCGGGGCGGGCGCGCACCGGCGCCCGCGCGGGTGCTTGCCGACGCGCGAGTACCTTCGTCCTCGCGGTCCTCGCCACACGAGGGTGTTGTCGAAATCCGTTGACGTGCGTACGATTGACGAGTTCGCCGAGCACGGCCCCCCGAGGGACCGGGCA
>DAINSJ010000025.1:13272-14967 GCA_036741375.1 Candidatus Limnocylindrales bacterium | reverse complement strand
TCTCGCCGACGCGGAGCTCGTGCAGGATCTTGCCCGGCTCCATGTCGCGCTCCGGATCCTCCTCACGCGCCTGCCAGTCCGCGAGCACCCGGAGCGTCCGGCGCGCGACGTCGGGCATGAACGGCAGAATCTGCAGGGCCGTGATGATGCTGTCGCGCCCGAACAGCGTCGTGAACCACGGGATCCCGGCGGCGAGGTAGTGCTCGCCGGGGTTCGGGCCGTCGTTCTGGAGCAGGCGAAGGTCGGCGATGCTGCGCCGGATCGCGAGGTCCAGCAGCTCGCCATCGGAACGGATGCGGGCGGTCCGTTCGTTCCAGGCTCCGTACTCGGCCTCGGCCTCGGCCGGCTCACCGACGGTGCTGACGGCCGGGTCCGCCGGCGTCGCCGCGGATGGCTCCAGGGTGGCCGGATGGCTCATCGCCTGGGCGAGCTTCGTCGGTGTCTTCTCGCGATGGCTGCCCGTTCCGCGGAGGGACGTCAGGTCCGTGCGGGCCTCCCAGCGCACGCCTTCCTGCCCGCCCGCCGGGACCTCGAGGACCCAGCGGATCCGGACAGAGCCCTCGGTGCCCGGCTCCGGAGACCCGCTCGACTCGACCTGTCCGGACGTGAACGCCAGCACCGACCGTCGAAGCATGCCATCGAGGCCTTCGTACGCGAACACCAGCGAATGATCCGTCGCCTCGGTGTCGCGGAAGGTGCCGCGACCTGTTCGTGGGTAGCCCCGGATCTCGAAGATGTCGGCCGCGTCCATGTCCAGCTCCAGGTCGAGGACGATCTCCTGGCTTCGACCGCTGTAATTCGTGACCTCGATCCGCTCGGCCAGGCCGCCTGAGATCCAGCGCCGGCGCGCGATCGAGAGCGCTCGCCGGGCGAGGGCCTCCTCGCCCGCCTGCTTCATGGATGGATCACGCCGCAGCTCGGGGTTCGTGAGCTGGATCTCGCTGATGTGGTTGGCGGCGACCTGCCCACGGAGCAGCGTCGGCCGCACGCCGTTCACCCGGAGCACGGCGCACGACAGGAAGCGCGTGTCGAGGTCGTACAGCCCAAGCCCGCGGGTATCCGGGTGGATGTCGCCGAAGGCATCCGAGAGCATGTAGATGTTGCCGTGCTTCAGGACACCGACGCCGCCGAGGTCCGTGGCGGGCACGATCATCGGCTTCGGGGCGGGGAGATTCGTCACTCCGGGGCGCTCCGCCGTGGCGGCGAAGGTCGGAGACGTTCGTTGCGGCATCGCTCCATCTTGCCGTGTCGGCCGAAGCCGCGCCATTTCCGGACCGTGATGCTCGCCGGTCGCAGGCATCGCACGGCCGCAACAGCGATCCGCATGTCAGGATCGAGGCGGGCGCTTTCGGCGCCTGCAACGGCTCGGCGGCGGGAACCCTGGCCCAAAACCACCTCACAAGGGTCACAAGCACCGCCGCGCCCTCAACCGACGCTGGCCCCGACCGTGAAGGCGACAGCGCGCCCGACGCCGGCTCCCACCGCTGCGCCTGCGCCGACATGAGCCTCCCTTGCGACGAACTTGCAATCCCGGTGCGCCCACGTGGTGAAGCCCGCGCCCTGAGCGGCGCATAGGGTCGGGTGCCACCCTCAACAGTTGGAGGTCATTTGGTCGGCCAGATCGCCCAACCGGCCGATGTTCGCAGCGGGCCGTCGGCCACCGGCCCCGCGGTTTCCGGCAGCCCCGTTGGCCCC
>DAINSJ010000025.1:11091-13172 GCA_036741375.1 Candidatus Limnocylindrales bacterium | reverse complement strand
TCGCAGCGGGCCGTCGGCCACCGGCCCCGCGGTTTCCGGCAGCCCCGTTGGCCCCGGCAGCCCCTTTGGCCCCGGTGACCTTGCCGACCCCCGAACGGCCCCTGATCGCGGCGCGGCGGCCGGCTTGCTCGCGGGCCCCGGCCTCGGTCCGGGCCTTCTCGGCCTCATCGTGGACGCCGTCGCGGATGGGCTCACGGTTCAAGGCCGGGATGGGCGCCTCGTCCTCGCGAATGTCGCCGCAGCGCGGCTCGCCGGGTACGAGACCGCCGACGAGCTGATTGCGGGCGCTCCCGGCCCGGTTCGAGACCGGTTCGAGCTCTTCGGAGAGGATCGCCAGCCGCTCGCCTGGAGGGACCTGCCCGGGGCCGAGGTGCTCCGCGGATCCCCGCGAACCAGCAGGGTCGTCGGGTTCCGGGATCGCGAGACGGGCGCCGAACGCTGGTCGTGGGTCACGGCGACCCCAATCCGCGACGCTCGCGGCGAAGTGGAGTTCGCGGTCAACGCCTTCCACGACGTCACGGCCACGAAGTCGGCCGAAGAGGACCTCCGTCGGGAGCGGGCCGACGCGCAGCAGCTGCTCGCGGGTCGCCTCGGCGACGAGGTTCGGCTCGCGGAGCTCGTGACCGCGGAGCAGGCGCGTTCCGCTGAGCTCAACGCCATCATCGGCGCGATCGGCGAAGGGATCATCGTCATCGACGCCGACGGCTCGGTGTCCCTCGCCAACCGCACCGCCGAAGAGCTGCTCGGGTCCCCGGACGCGGATTCGCTCGACGAACCGCTGGATCGGCTCGCCCTTCCGCAGGGCATGGACATCGCCGGACTGGCGGCGCACGGGCCTATCCAGGCGCGGTTGCGCGGGTCGCAAGGCCAATGGCTCGAGGTCGCTGCGTATCCGGTCGACGCATACCCGGTCGGCACCCCCGGCGACGCCGACGGTTCGACGATCCTCATCCTGCGCGACGTCACGGACGCCCGCGAGCGCGAGCAGGCGCGAGACGCGTTCATCGGCGTCCTCTCGCATGAGCTGCGGACACCGGTCACCACGATCTACGCCGGTGCCGAGCTGCTGGCACGGGGCGAGACGAAGCTTGACGAGGCGGCTCGCGTCGGGATTTTCGAGGACATCCACGCCGAGGCTGAGCGTCTCCACCGGCTCGTCGAGGACGTCGTCGCGCTCACTCGTTTCGGGGAGGGCGCCCTCGAGATCGGGAGCGAGCCCGTGCTCCTCCAGCGGGTCCTGGCGGCGGTCGTTCGATCCGAGGAGGGACGCTGGCCGACCGGCCGGTTCGAGCTGGACCTGCCGTATGACCTGCCGCCGGTGGCTGGCGAGACGACCTACGTCGAGCAAGTCGTCCGGAACCTCCTGGCAAACGCGATGAAGTACTCCGGCAGTGACGGCGTGGTGCGGATCCTGGTGGATGTGGCACCGTCTGGCGCGGAGGTCCAGGTGCGCGTCCTCGATGCCGGGCCGGGATTCCCGGAAGGCGAAGTCGATCGGCTCTTCGAGCTCTACTACCGGTCCCCGAGCGTGAGCCGCAAGGTCAGCGGATCAGGGATCGGGCTGTTCGTGTGCGCCCGGCTGATCGACGCCATGGGCGGCTACGTCTGGGCCGTGAACCACGAGGGTGGCGGCGCCGAGTTCGGGTTCGCGTTACGGGTGATGCCGGCCTGACGCGGCTGCCCCGGAGCCGGGGGTTCCGCGGTCGCCACGCGGCCCGGGCTTCCGGGATCGATAGTTTCTCATTTGCCACCGGGGGTGGCGTTACGCTCCGGCCCGGGGTTTCCGGGTCGAAATCTCTCCCAGTTACCACCCGGGGTGGCGTAAGCAAAAGCAATCGGCCGCGGTAACACCCGCGACCCGGCCCTCGCGGTCGAATTTGTCCCGGGCCACGCTCGCGGCGGGATGAATTCGGTGCGGCCCTTGGTCGCCGAGCCGCCCAAGACGCCTGAATTACTCGCGAGTGCCACCCGGAGTGGTATATGAGAATTCTTGGCGACCTGAGGCGCCTCGCCTGGGGGGAGCCCGAGCGCCGGGGAGATCCCGCACAGAGCTCCCGCGGCGCCACGACACTCTGCGCCCG
>DAINSJ010000025.1:0-10991 GCA_036741375.1 Candidatus Limnocylindrales bacterium | reverse complement strand
CTCTGCGCCCGCGGCGGCCCGCGTCGTTGGGCTGGCTAGTTGGGCTCGCTAGTGGCCGAGCCCGATCAGGACCGCGGTGATAATGGCCGCGACCGCCATCGTCCCCTCCAGGATGCGCATCGATGCGCCCGACATCGGGACGACCGAGCTGGGGAGGTGGTGCGAGTCGGCCCGCAGGCGCGCCCGCTCTGGCTGGACTGACAACCGAGCGGCGCCGCTGATTCGACCCACGATGCCAGTTCCTCCATCGGAATGATGAATGTCGATGGAGCAAGGGTCGCGCCTCCGAATCCTCGGCTGCGACACGGACCAGGGCGCCGCTCTCTCACCGCCGTAACACCTTTCGAGTGGCGAACCCGCTGACAGGACGATGCAACGGCGACCCGCCGCACATGAAGAGGCGCGGAACCCATCGGATCCGCGCCTCGGGCGTGCCTTGGCCCCGGCCGCCCAGCGTGTGGACAGTCGCGGGGAATCACTGGGCGGTCCAGAGGCCTGCTCCGGACCGCCCCATCGACCTATTCCAAGGTCCCCGCCGCATGTTGCCCGATCTCTTCAGGAGTCTCGGTCCACGTCAACGGAGCCGAGCCCAGTGTCGCCAGCGACCGTTACGCGAAGGTCCGCGGAAGGACCCAAAAGCGTTGCGGGGACGTCTCAGTCGCGCTTGGAATGGATGTCGCTTGCGCTCAGAACGGCTGCTCCTCCTCGACTCGGTGGTGACGACCGCAGACGGCGCATGTCACTGGTCGTCGAAGGAGCCCGAGCTGAGCGACGCCTCCGCGGCCGTCAGGCCGGTGCCGATGTCGGAATCGGTCATCGTCGTCCCGCCGAGATCCGGCACGCCCGACAGGTCCGTGTCGACCGAGGTCCGGATCGCGCCGTCTTCGGCCCATGGGTCGGTCTGGCGGGCCCAGCTCGCGCGGCGGTTCCAGGTGAAGATCGCCGCGATGGTCCCCACGAGCGCGACGACGAAGACCCCGGCCGCGACCCACGGCCAGACCGGCGCCTTCGACCGCCCGAGCAGGCGATCCAGGGCCTGGTCGGCCTTGCGGCCGGCGTCCTGCATCGAGGGGAGGTCAACCGAGGGCATCGAGGGCATCTCGAACGATGGAATCTCAATCGCCGAGAGCGATGGGATGTACTTCCGAAGCTGTTCGAGCGTTTTGCTGTCGATGTCGGGCAAGACGATGGCGGTCATTCAAGCCTCCTGCGAGTGAGTGTCGTGCTGACGATCTTCCGCTCCTCGGGGCACGCGGTGACAACGCGCGTGCGAATTGCCGTTGCATCGATGTCGCACCCGCCGGCGGCAAGCGCAACTCCAATGCAAGCGGTTCGGCCGGTTCTCGCGTGGGCGGGCAATGGCAGCCGGCGCACCGTGGCCGCATGGTCGTTCAAATCGGCCGCTCAGTTCAGAAGGAGGCACGCCATGACCGAGCTTCGCCAAGGCGGATCGGGCGGCACCCAACCGGCCGAGGGCCGGGACGAACTCGACATCCCAGGCGCCGACGTGTCCGGACCGCCGAGCGAGCACCCCGACGCCCCCGTGCCCGGGATCCAGCCGACGCGCGACCTGGGCGATCAGCCGGATTCGCGCGAGGGCCAGCGCCGCGACGAGCTCGCCGAGCGCGTCGGCGTGGGGATGCCAGGCCCGGCGGCCTCGAACGGGCCGGACGTCCTGCCCGATGTCGACGTGCCCGACGGGCAGATGTAGCCGATCGGGCCGGTCCGGCCCGTGACGTGCATCGCCACTCGTGCACGGGCATTGCCACCTGCACGGCCACTGCAAGGCTCACACACGGGCGACAGGACCGGAGTGCAGCCATCGCATCGCACCCTTGAGCTCATCCGTTTTCGGAGGAAATCAGACATGACCTACGAACCACGCGTCGTCCAGACGGACGAGGAGGCCGTCGTCGACACGCCGGTGGCCGGCACCCCGGTCGTCGGGACGACCCGCAGCGAGGTCGTGACGTCCGGTACGACGGTCGCCGGCCCCAGCGGTGGCGAGCTCGCGCGCCGAGTCGTCATCCTCATCTTCGGGATCATCCAGATCCTGATCGTCCTGCGCATCGTCCTGCTCCTGCTGAACGCCCGCGAAGGCAACGACATCGTCTCGTTCATCCTGAACACGAGCCAAACCTTCGTGTCCCCGTTCAATGGGATCTTCAACAAGGACGCCCTGGCATCGGGCGGGTCCATCCTCGACATCGCGGCGATCGCCGCGCTCGTCGGCTGGACGGTCCTCGAGTGGATCGTCATCTGGGCCCTCAGCCTCTTCCGACGGGAGACCGTGGTTTGACCTGGGCGAGGCCCGTTAGCCTCGCGCCCAAAGGCTCGCCGCGGAGACGCTCCCCGCGGGCCGTTCTTGGCCTCGCGGTCCGAGTCGGCCAGCCCGACTCGGCCGCTCCCATGGCGCCGGCCACGTCAAGCCCTGGCGAGCGACCCGCCGTGGTTTGCGTGGACCGGCGCCACCATGTCCGCCGCGACATCAGGCGCGATCTCGACGAGCCGGCACAACGCGTTCGCGAGCTGCATCTGCCGCGGCGTGTGGCACTGCACGCGGACGAGCTCCGGCGACGCGACGACGATCGCCGCGCAGCGGGCCCTCGACGTTGCGACGTTCAGGCGATTGAGCGAGTAGAGGAATTCCAGCCCCCGAGGGGCTTCCTCCGGCGTCGACGTGGCCATCGAATAGATCGAGATCGGCGCCTCCTGACCCTGGAACTTGTCGACTGTTCCGACCCTCGCGTCCCGCAGGCCCGCCTCCGCCAGGACCTTGCTCAGGCGTTCGACGTGGGCGTTGTAGGGGGCCACGATCACGACATCCTCGAGGCGGATCGGCTTCGTCTCGCCATGCCGATCGGTCCACGTGGCGCCCGTGGCGAGCAGCTCACGCACCAGGCCCGCGATGACCCGGGCCTCGGCGATCGACTCCGTGGCATCGCCCGCGTGTGTGACGGGGAGCCAGCGGACGCCGGTTCCGTCCGCCGGGGCAACGCCCGCGAGATCCTGGCGGGCGAGCGACGGCTCCCACGTGAGGCGGCCCTTGTAGAACACCTCCGAGGTGAAATCGCAGACGTCCGGATGGAGCCGCCACGAGTACGCGAGGAACAACCCGACGTCATCGCCGATGACGGCTTCCTGCCCGAGCACGTGGCCCAGGGCGCTCCGTTCGGCGCCCGGCGGGTGGCTGCCCAGGAGCGGCTGCTCGAGCTGCTGGGGATCGCCGAGCAGGACGAGCGAGCGTCCGGCCGGGGCCACCGCGATCGCATTCGCGAGCGAAAACTGGCCCGCCTCGTCGACGAAGAGCACGTCGACCGCCCCTTCGAGGTCGGCGCGCGACCAGAGCCACGCGGTCCCGCCGACGACGTCCACCTCGCGGTTCAAAATCGCGGCTCGCGCATCGGCCGGCGACCCGAGCGGGCGGGCGTGCTTCGATGTTGGCTCGTCCTCCTGGCTGCTGTGGCGCTGCCCGATCCGGACCGGGACACCCGCCTTCATCGCCGCCTCGTGGATCTTGTCGAGCGCGTTGCCGATGACCTTGTGGCTGTTGGCCGTCACGCCGATCCGATGGCCTTCGCGCACGAGCGCCACGATCATCTGCGCCGCCGTGTACGTCTTGCCGCTGCCGGGTGGTCCCTGGATCGCGAGCAGGCCACCGTCGAGGTTCTGCCCGAGCCGCACGGCGGCGTCGAGCGGCAGCTCGCCCTCCCGACGCAGCGCAGCCTCCGGCAAGCGCAGTCGAGGGCGGCGTCGCAGGAGGAGGTCTCGCGCGGCCCGGCTCGGCCCGGGCGCGTCGATGCCGTTGTCGCGGACCCACTCGGCCATCCGCAGCAGCGAGCCCCGGATCTCCTCGGTCGAAAAGTACTCGTGGGGGATCAGCGCCTTCGGCACGCCCTGCTCGAGCTGGCGGGGCGTCCGCTTGAGGACGACGGTGAGCCCGATCTCGTCGAGCTCGTGGACCGTGCCACAGAGCTTCGCGCCGTCATCCTGGACGGTCTCGGGGTTGATGACCGCCCGGCCGACCTTGAGGCCATGGTCCTGGAGCGGGAAGGTGAACCGCTGGAGGCGGCTGCCGCCCTTGTTCATCACCCCCAGGTCTTCGACGAGCTCGATGCGACCGAGCGGCTCGCGCTGGTCGACGAGCTCCTCGTCGGTCATTCCGGCGAGCTCGTAGAAGCGCCACCAGAATGCCTTGTCCTCGCGCCGGTGCCAGTCGAGGAGCTGCGCGAGGAGCCAGGTGGCCGACTGGTCCGTCGACCGGTCGTCCGGCTCGGCCGGGAGGTCGTCGGTGAGGGCGGCGACGAGATCGGCGACCCGCTGCTCCTTCTCGGTGAGCTCCTTCTGCTCAGCGGCCTCCGGTTGCGACGGCGGTCTCGGCACAGGTTCCCCGAGCCGCTCCTCCAGGTCACGCCGACGCTCCTCCAGCCAGCCGCGGAGGCGCCAGTTGCTCAGCACGTCGTCGCGGTTGTAGCCGCCGATCTCGGTGAGGATCGCGTCGCCGATTGCGCCGTTCTCGGTGACCCCCCCTTCGAGCCAGACCTCGAACTGGACGATGCTCGATCCGGCGCTCCGCAGCTCGACCTCGCGGACGAGGCCGTAGAGCGGCTCCAGCCGCTTGATTGAGTAGCTCTCCACGCTCGCCCGGATGCCCTGTCGGACGGCCCGGAAAAGGTCCACGAGCACGCGCGCCCGGAGCAGGCGATCGACCTCCTCCTCGCGGGTCGCGTGCCGCTGCGCCAGCCGGCCGAGCGCCGCCTTCTCGTAGGCCGCGTAGTGATAGACGTGCATCGTCGGGTGGGCATCGAGGCGGTCGATCAGCAGGTCAACGAGCCGCTCGAACGCCACCTTCTCGGCCGCGCGCGTCACCGAGCCGTCGGTATCCCGGCTCCAGATCTCGTGGAAGTACGGCTCCCCGGGTCGGTCGGGATCCGGGAGGATCGGCTCCAGCACCCCGAACAGATACTCGACGCCGTCCTCGAGCGCGAAGGGGTCGCCCTCGATGTCGAAGAAGAGATCGTGGGGGGTCGGCTCGGGAAGGACGAGGAAGCCCCGATCGGCGACGAGCGCGCCGTTCTCGTCGCGCTCCGGATCGAGAAGCTCCCACATTGCGGTCCGCTCGTCCTCGCCCGCGACCTGGATTCGGGCCTGCTCCCGGACCCGCTCGAGGGCTTGGCGGCTCACGCCCTCGAGCCGCGGCTGCATGGGAACCTCCAGCACCGCGAGCTCGCGCCGATGAGCGACGCCGCGCGACTTGAGCGCCGTCCGCTGGCGCGCCGTGATCCCGGCGACCAGGGAGAGATCGTCGTCCGCCCGGCGCTGGGCCTTGCAGTGGACCACCCAGCGGCAGACGTCGCAGTGCTCGACCGGCTCGGGATAGGTCTCCGTGACGGGGTAGACCGCCTCGCCGGCGGTGACGGCTGCCTCGAACTCGGCCTTGATGCGTCGGTAATACGCCATGTAGTCCGCGACCCGAAGCGACTCGGTCTCGCGGGTGCTGCCGCCGAGGACCACGTGCAGCAATTCAGGCTCGCAGCCCTGGATCCTCGTGAGCTGCTCGACGTAGGAGCAGATCTGGAGGACCGCGCTGCCCTTGACGTGGCGGGCGAGCTTCGTGTCCGCGACCTCGTACGACCAGGCTCCGAAGTCGCTCGGGCGTTCGACGCGCAGGAGGAAGTCCGCATAGCCGACCCACTTGCCGTCGAAGAACGTCGCCTGGTAGACGACGTCGACACCCGCCCGGAGGGCCTTGGTCGTCTCTGCGGCAGCGGCGCGAATCTCCTCGCCGCGATCGGCGATCGACCCGTCCGGCTGGATCTCGACGACGCTGCGGCCGCTCGCGATCAGCTCGTCGCGATACCGCTGCTCGTGCGCCGTCCCGCGCTTCGCGATGAGGTCGATCTCGGGATCGTTCCGGATCGGCCGGTCGACGAGGTCATCGAACGCGGCCCGCTCGAGGGCGAGCCGGTGGTGGCAGGCCAGGAAGCCGACCAGATCCGAGGCGGAATAGACCGGCCGGCCATCGATTCGCTGCACCCAGGCATCGTAGGGGCCGCGCGTGCCGGGTTGTCTGTCAGCGCGGCGTCAGCGCGACGCCTCCTTGCCGCTCCCGCTGGATCCGCCGGTCCCAATTCGCCGCCGGGTCGTGACGTCGACGCGGGTGTCGTCGCGCTCCTGGGCAGGATGCTCGACGAGGGCGATCAGGCGGCTCGCCATGAAGCGGCCCGTCCGGACCGGGGTCCCGCCGCGGGTGACCTCGGTCACTTCGACCACGCCACGAGCGGTCGTGACCTCGATCCGGCGGCCGGCGCGGGTCGCGACGATCTCGTAGGCCTGGACGCCCTGGCCCGTGTCGACCACCGCCTCGACGCGATCGCCTTTCATCGAAGGTCGCCCGTCAGGGGGCTCTGAGCGAGCGGCCTCCCACGAGGAACGACCCGGCGAAGCACGCCAACCCGATGTCGACGAGGCTCACGTCGACCTTCAGGCCGATGGCCGCCACGACGAAGCAGATGACCGCGATGATCAGCAGGATGTCGCCGATGCTCCATGAAGTACGCATGATCGCACTAGACCATCGCGATCGTTGCCCGCGCACTACGCAAGGACCCGAACCCATCCCGCGCGCCATGCAGTGTCGAGGCCTCAGCCGACCGGCAGCTGCAGCTCGGTGAGGAAGTCCGCCGAGCGCTCGACGACCCAGCCGCTCGGCAACCGCAGCGCCGGGTCGGCGCCGAACTGGAGGTAGAGGATCCGCATCGGGGCTGCGGCCGCGAATCCGGCCCGCCGGACCCACGCCTCGAGCTGCTGCGACCGGCTCGCGAGGCCTTCATACCCGCCACGATGGAGGATCGTCGCGGCGCGTGTGGCGGGCAGGACAAGGTTGCCGATGCGTTCGCTCGCGCCGACGGCGCGCCGAACCGGCACGTAGAGGGTCGAGCCAGTGGGCTCCAGGAGCATTCCGGGCGGCCGATGCGCCCGGACGCCAGCATCGCGCACCACGGCTTCGAGCTCGTCGTACCCGAGCTCCGGGTCACCGCCGCGGGTGGTACAACCCTTCGGATGGCCGACCTCCTACTGGGACCCCTCCTTCGCCATGTCGGCGAGCGCGACGCCAGCGTCTGGGTCGAGACGACTGCGAGCTGCGAGGTCGAGGTGCGCTCGGGTGCGAGCACCGGGCGCGAGCGGACCTTCGCCGTCGCGGGCCATCACTACGCCATCGTCGTCCTCGACGGCCTCGAGCCCGCGTCGTCGACGCCGTACGAGGTCCGCGTCGACGGGGAGCTCGTGTGGCCCCTTCCGGATTCCGAGCTTCCACCCAGCCGCATTCGAACCGTCGACCCGACCCGCCCGATCCGCCTGATCTTCGGATCCTGCCGAGAGGTCCCGCTCGCGCCCGAGGTGGACGAATCGAAGGTCGAACCCGACGTGCTCGATGCCTTCGCGACGCGCATGGCCGAGCAGCATCATCAGGACTGGCCCGACCTGCTGCTGTTCGTCGGCGACCAGATCTACGCCGACGAGACCTCCGCGCCAATGCGGGAGTTCATCAAGCGCCGCCGGGACATCCGCCGACCGCCCAAGGCAGAGGTCGCCGACTTCGAGGAGTACACGCAACTGTACCTGGAGTCCTGGAAGGTCCCCAGGACGCGCTGGCTCCTCTCGACGATGCCGACCTCGATGATCTTCGACGACCACGACGTCCGTGACGACTGGAACACCTCCCAGGCGTGGCGCCTGGACATGCAGAAAACCGACTGGTGGGAGGAGCGCATCACCGGCGCGCTCATGTCCTACTGGATCTACCAGCACCTCGGCAATCTCACGCCGGCCGGCCTCGCGGCCAACGAGACATACCAGACGGTCCGCGGCCTGCCGGATGGCGAGGAGGCGCTCCGGGCATTCGCCCAGGCGGCGGACCGCGAAGCCGACGGCGCCAAGGGCACGATGTGGTCATACCGCCGGGACTACGGGCCGGTCCGGCTGCTCGTCATCGACTCGCGCTGCGGTCGCGTCCTCGCCGACGGGCGAAGATCGATGGTGTCGGACAAGGAGTTTGACTGGATCGAGGCGCAGACCGCCGACGGGGAGTTCGAGCACCTCGTCGTCGCGACCTCGATGCCGTGGCTCCTGCCGCGCGCCCTCCATGACATCGAATCCTGGAACGAGGCCCTCGCTGCGGGGTCGAGGGGCCGGATCATGGGACGGATGGCCGAATGGGTCCGGCGGGCGGTCGACCTCGAGCACTGGGCGGCCTTCCGCAAGTCTTTCGATCGCCTGGCCGCGCTCTTCGAGCGGGTCGGGCGGGGCGAGGGTGGCCGCCAGGCCCCGGCCACGATCTGCGTCCTGTCCGGGGACGTCCACCACACCTATGTGGCGGAGGCGGACTACAAGGTGCCGCTCGCGTCGCGCGTCTACCAGATCACGTGCTCGCCGATCCACAACACGATTCCGCTGCTCATGCGGATCGTCTTCCGGGTCGGCTGGAGCAAGGCTGTCGAGCGGATCGTCCACCAGATGGACCGCGTCACTCGCGTGCCGCCGCTGCCGATCAAGTGGCACCACCCGGCGGGCCCGTATTTCGGCAACATCCTCGCCCTGCTGACGCTCGACGGCTCGAGCGCCCGCGTCCGGTTCGAGAAGGCCGTCCGCCGGGACGCATCCGAGGGCCAGGCCGGGCACATCGATCTGACCGTCGTCAAGGACCTGCCGCTCACGCCGCCACAGGTGACACCCTAGGAATCGGCACGCGGCCCTTGTTGCCGACGAAATTCCCAAATTCCACACCGGGTGGCATAAGGGAACGAGACCGGCCATGGAAGCCCCGCCGACCTTCATTCGCGCATGAGATTTGTCCCGGGCCACGTTCAGGCCGGGATGAAATCTGGCGAATCCGCGGTCCCGCAGGGCCGCCGGACGGGCGCCCCGCGCTCTAATGCCACCCGCGATGGAATCCGGGAGAAATCGAGCCCGGCCTGCGCGATACCCCGAGGCGCACCCGACGGGGGGCGCCCGCAGCATGGCCGCCTATGGGGATTGAGTCCCCATGGCGTCTCTCCTCGGGACGTTGCTCTCAGGATCCGTTGATCCGGGAACCAGGACCGTCAGCGCGGCTGGCCGGACCGATACATCGATGGGCGTCTTGCCCATCACGCTCCCGTCGATCTCGACGAGCCGCTCCTCTTTCGTCTCGATCCGGATCTCGCGCGCCTTTGCCCGGAACGCCCGACCGTCCGACGTCTCGCCCTCGTGGCCCTGGCGAATCGCCTTCCAGCCCGCCAGCAGGCCGGAGAGTCGCCCCGAGGCGCGGATCGCGATCACGTCGAGGACGCCATCGTCGGGCTCGACCTCCAGTCGCGGCTTCACCCCGAGGCCGGTCCGGCCGAAGTTCGCGATGAAGACCTGGGCCGCCTCCATGGTCGTCTCGACGCCATCGACCGTGATCGTGTGCTCGACGTTCCGAAGCTTGCCGCTCTGCGTGAGCGCGATCGCGGCGTAGGCGATCCTGCCCCAGCGGTCCTTCTCACGGGTCTTCGTGGCGTCCATGACCTCCGCATCGAACCCAACGCCACAGGCGACCGAGAAATACCACTTCTTGTCTCCGAGCGTCACGTGCCCCAGATCGATCACGCGCCGCTGTCCCTCGAGCAAGACGCTCACGGCTCGGTCGAGCCGGCGATGGATCCCCAGATTGCGGGCCACGAGGTTGCCCGTGCCCATCGGGATGATCCCCAGGGCGACCGATTTCTCGGCGAGCGACTGGACGACCTGCAGCACCGCGCCGTCCCCACCGACCGCGACGACCACGTCGATGCCCGCCTCGACGGCGTCGGCCGTCTTGCGCCGAAGCTTGCTCTTCTTCTTGACGAACGAGCTCTCGACGGTCCAGCCAGCCGCTTCGAGCTTCTGCCGCGTGTCACGAACGGCCTTGCGAATCGGACGTCCCGGCCGCTTTCGACCGATGACGAGCGCGGTCGTCATCCGCTCGCCGTGCCGGGTGGAGGAGCGGGCGCGTCCGGTAGACGGCCTGCGCCCGGAGGGGTGGTGGCGGCGGGAGGCTCGGCGTAGCCCCAGCGCCACATCTTCGGCCGGGCTCGGAACGCGGCGCCAACGACGAGCAGCCAGACAATGCCGGCGAGCCAGCCGCCCACGACGTCGGTGAGGTAGTGATAGCCGAGGTAGATCCGGCTGACCCCGATCCCGAATGCGACGAGCGAGGCGATCAGCAGTGCCGGGACACCCACGCGCCGCCCGAAGACCGACCACAGGATCAGGGCGAGCGACACGTAGAACACGACGCCGTTCATCGAGTGGCCGCTCGGGAAGCTGTAGTCGGGGAGCACGGCGGCGTAGTCGAGCTTCGGGCGCGGGCGCTGGAAGACCAGCTTCATGAGGAAGTCGATCAGCAACGATCCGCCGAGGGCGACACCCAGGAACAGGGACGCTCCGTAGCGGCGCCGCATGATCAGCAACGCCACGGCGACCAGGAAGATCGGCAGCACGACGAGGCTCGAGCCCATGGCCGTCAACGTATCGAACAGTGCGTCCATGCCCGGCGACGAGATGCTGTGCAGGAACGGCGTCGCCCACGTGTCGAGCGCAAACACCTCCTGGTCGCGCACGCCGTCGGCGAGGGATCCGAGCACGACGAGGGCCGCGACGAGGCCGGCGAACCCGACGACGACGGTCCCTGTCGCAACGGCGACCACCGGTCGCGCAACGGTCCCCGGCGCATCCGGATGGGCGGGATCGACCTTGCCCAGCGGCCCCGATTGGGTGGTTGGTCCCGCGTCAACCCTCGAACCGGCGTTCACCGGTTGCGGCTGTTCTCCTTGCGCTCCCGTGGCCACCGTCAGGTTCTCCAGAGTGGCGGCTTGTCCGCCCGGGCTCCCGGCCTCGTCCACCAGGCATAGAGCCCCAGGATGGCGAGCCCGGCGAGCAGGCCGCCGAGGATGTCGCTTGGATAGTGCAGATCCAGCGCCACCCTGGCG
>DAINSJ010000024.1:0-15234 GCA_036741375.1 Candidatus Limnocylindrales bacterium | reverse complement strand
CAGCCGATGAGATCGCGGCTCCCGTCACGATCACGCACGGGGGCGAGATTCGCTCCGAGGCCGTCCGAAAGCTCCTAGCACCGGCGGCCCCGGCGGCCGCTCCGGCCGCCGAGGCGAAGGCATGAGCACCGAGCTGCTCGCGGCCCTGACGGTCTTCGTCCTGGCGATCCTTTGCGGGTTCGCGGTGATCTCGAAGGTCCCCGCGACGCTGCACACGCCGCTGATGTCGGGCGCGAACTCGATCCACGGGATCGTGCTCGTCGGCTCGATGCTGATTGCCGCATCAGCGACCGAGCCGCTGAGCCAGATCCTGAGCCTCGTCGCCGTGGCCTTTGCGACGATGAACGTCGTCGGCGGCTATGTCGTCACCGACCGGATGCTCCAGATGTTCCGGAAGAAGCCGGTCGCCCCGAAGACACCCGCGGTCGCGGACGAGCCGAAGGCCTGAGCGCGTGACCCCGATCGAGACGATCGTCCGACTGCTCTGGCTGGCCGGAGCGGGCGCGTTCGTCTTCGGGTTGATGCGGATGAATTCCCCCGCGACCGCCCGCAACGGAAACCTGGTGTCCGCCGCCGGGATGGCGCTCGCGGTGGGTGGGACGGCGCTCCTCCTGATCGCCAACGGCACCGCCGGCGCGGCTGGCTGGATCATCATCGTCGTGGGGATCGCCGTTGGCGGTGGCCTCGGCCTCTTCACCGCACGGACCGTGAAGATGACCGCGATGCCGCAGCTGGTCTCACTGTTCAACGCCGTTGGCGGCGGCGCGGCGGCCCTCATCGCGATCGACGACTACCTCCGTGTCGCCAGCCAGGGCCAGGTGCTCGCGCTCGACATCCAGGTCGCGACGGTCCTCGACGTCGTGATCGGGTGCATCACCTTCACCGGCTCGCTCGTCGCGTCCGGGAAGCTCCAGGGACTGATCCCCGGCAAGCCGATCCTCATCCCGGGCGGCCGGATCGTCACGATCCTTATCGCGCTCGTCGCCGTGGGCGGCTCGCTGTTCCTCTTCATCACCGGCCAGACGAACGTTGCCGTCCTGTTCGCGATCATCGCCGCGGGCCTGATCTTCGGTGTCACGATGGTCCTGCCGATCGGCGGCGCCGACATGCCGGTCGTCATCAGCCTGCTGAACAGCTTCACCGGCACGGCCGTCGCGATGGCCGGCTTCGTGATCGGCAACGACGTCCTGATCATTGCCGGCGCCCTCGTCGGCGCCTCGGGCGCGATCCTGACCAAGCTCATGGCCGATGCGATGAACCGCTCCGTCCTCAACATCATGATCGGCGGGTTCGGTGGCGGCGAAGGCACGGTGACAGCCGTCGGTGCCGAGGGCGGGTCGGTTCGCTCGATCGGCGTCGACGACGCCGCGATCCAGCTGGCGTACGCCTCGAACGTCATCGTCGTGCCGGGCTACGGCCTCGCGGTCGCGCAGGCCCAGCACGCCGTTCGCGAGCTCGCGGAGCTGCTCGAGTCACGCGGCGTCAACGTCAGCTACGCGATCCATCCGGTCGCCGGCCGGATGCCGGGCCATATGAACGTGCTGCTCGCCGAAGCGAACGTCCCATATCCTCAGCTCAAGGAGATGGACGTTATCAACCCCGAGTTCGATCGGGCGGATGTTGCGCTCGTCGTCGGCGCGAACGACGTCACGAACCCGGCCGCGCGCCGGCCCGGCTCACCGGTCTCGGGCATGCCGATCCTCGACGTCGACCACGCGAAGTCGATCATCGTGATCAAGCGCTCGATGGGCCGCGGCTACGCCGGCATCGACAACGAGCTGTACGTGAACCCCAAGACCGGGATGCTCTTCGCCGACGCGAAGGAAGGCCTCGCCTCGCTCACGGCGGCGGTGAAGGCGCTCTAACCCAGGGGGCCGACGCGCGCCTAACCCGAGAGGTCGGCGACGGTCGCGCCAAGAGCGTCGACGAGATCCTTCGGCGCCAGGTGGAGGTTCACCCCTCGGGCGCCGCCACCAATCGCCACGACCGGCTGGTCCATTGCCTCCCGATCCACGATCACGGGCCACGAGGTCGTCGAGCCGAACGGAGTGATTGTGTACCGCACATACCCGGTCGCGGCCTGGGCCTCGTCGGCGTCGGGGAGGGACAGACGCTTGACCCCGAGCTCCGCCCGCACCTTGGGCCAGTCGAACTGCCGGCCCGCCGGGATCAGGACGAAGACGTAGTCGTCGGCGCCACGGCGGACGACGATCGTTCGAAGGAGCGCCTCGAGCGGGATCCCCTGCAGCGACGCGCTCTCATCGGCGGAGCCGGCGGCCGGGGTCCGAACGACACGATGGGCGACGCCGGTGGCGGCGATCGCCTCGAGCGCCGGCGTCGAGTCGCCCGGCAGTCCGGACTCGTGTAGGCCCGAACCGGCGCCGGCCGTCGTCACGCCGGCGCGGGCATCGCCCGGTCCGGCCGGAGGGGCTGGAGGGTCCCGAGCGACTCCGCCACGACAAGCGCGTCGTCAAACGGCTGCAGCACGAAGTCCGATGGCGGATTGACGAACGTCCGGGAGGCGCGGCTGATCGCGAGCAGCGTCGCATGGTGCTCGCTCCGCAGACGCGTGCTGAGGTCATCGACCGTGAGTCCGATGTACGCGGAGGGCAGATCGACGCGATAGAGCTCCGAGCCTTCCCCGCCCGACACGATGTCGGTCACGAGTGCGCTCAGACCCGGATACAGCGCAGAGCGGGCCAGGAGGCGGGACGCGAGGCGCGACGTGACGAGCACCTCGTCGACATGGGCGCGCTCGAAATGCTCGACATGGCGGGGGTTGATCACTTCGGCCACCGTCCGCACGTTCGGCGCGATCGACTCGATGGCCATGACCGTGAGGATCGAGTGCATGTCCGCCTCGTTCGTCGGGGCGTCGGGGAACACGAGGGCGGCGGCAGCCTCCTCGATCCCGGCCCGCCGCAGGTCCTCGGCACTCGTCGTGTCACCGCGAACGAAATAGACGTCGCTGCCCGCCGGGTTCTTCTCGACGTCAGCGAGGACGACGATCTTCGCTTTGTACTCGTCGCCGCGGAGCTCCTCGATGAGCTCGCGGGCGGTCGCGTTCCAGCCGCAGCCGACGATATGGTCCCGATACCCCGAAGCCCCCATGCCCTGACCCTCCTTGAGGAGAAAATCGATGACGAGCGCGACGAGCGCCCCGGTGATCGTTCCCACGATGGCGACACCGAACACGACGAGGAGCCAGCTGACGACATAGCCGCCGATCGTGGTCACGTAGCCGGCGTCGCCCTGGCCGAGCACGGTGAAGATCGCCCAGTTCACGGAGTGGCCGAAGGCCCCGCCCGCGGCCCCGATGCCATCCGCCCATGGTTTCTCAAGCAGCGTGACGAGGAGCGCCGCCACGAGGACGATCGCTCCCGCGCCCTCGGCGAGGGCCAGGAAGAACTTGCGGTCCACCCCGCGAGCAATCCGACGGGCATGCCAGGCGAGGAGGCGCATCAGCGGGCTGGCGAACACGAGCCTCGGCCTGGGCAGCCGCCGTCCGGCCATGAACACCTCTCTCGTTGGCCACGCGGCCGTTGGCGTTCCGATCGTGACACAGGCGCGGCGTACCGGCACGCGATTTCGAGTTGGTGCACGCCTTCCGGTGGGTGGCGGTCAGGCGGGTTCGATGAGCTCGATTCGGATCCGCTTGTTGATCCGGCCCTTCGACTCGTAGCCGGTGACCCGGATCGAGCCGACCTCTTTCGTGTTCGCGACGTGGGTCCCGCCGTCCGCCTGGAGGTCGAGCCCGACGATCTCGATCGTCCGGATCTCCTCGATGCCGGGCGGGAGGAGGTTGATCTTCGTCCGGATGAGGTCTGGGATCGCAAACGCCTCGCCGCGCGGGAGGACCTTGACCCGGATCTCGCGGCCGAGCGCCAGCTCGTCGTTGACCCGCCCTTCGATCTCGCCGACGAGCTCGCCCGACATGCGCTCGAACTCGAAGTCCATCCGGCCCGATCCGGGCTCCATGTTCCCGCCGGTCACCTGGGCCCCGTAGTCACGCCACACGACGCCGCACAGGACATGGAGGGCGGTGTGGGTCCGCATCAGCGTGTGGCGGCGCATCCATTCGACCTCGGCGGTTACGACGGCGCCTACCGGGGGAGCCTCCGCGCCCGCCACCAGCTCGTGGACGATCTCGCCGCCCTGCTTCCGGGCGGTCGTGACGACCCACGTCTCGCCGTTGGGACCGGTCAGCCAGCCACGGTCCGCGGGCTGGCCTCCGCCGCCCGGATAGAAAGCGGTCTGGTCGAGGGTCACGAGCGCGCCCGACGAGTCGACGCCCGGTTCGAGCGCCATGACACGGGCGTCGACGGCTCGGAGATACGCGTCCTCGTAGGCGAGCTGGCGGTACATCGAGCGAAGGGTACCGAGGTCCGGTGCGGGAGGTCACCGCAAATAAGCAGCGGGTGAGCGGCCCCCGGTACCTTCGACCCACTCGGTTGGGGGCGTCGCGGGGCGGTCAGGGGCCCAGCGGTGTGGTTGCCCGTTTGGCGCATAGCCCGATGGTCCTATCTCCACCCGGGACCTTTGTCGCATCGACGGTCGGTCCCTCCGTCCGTACGGTGAGTCTCCCTTCCGGTCACTGGAAGGGGCGCAACCATCGAGGAGTAATTGCCCAAATGAACGAACGCATCCGACGGGCCTGGCGCCTCGCCCTCGCCGTCGCTCCCTTCGTCGCCGTCGCCCTCGTCGAAGGTGCGATGCGCCGCTGGTAACACCAGCGAACAACCACATCAGGACCGGTTGGCTCCTTCCTCCCGACCGGCCCAGCTACTGAACAAGGCTCGGATCCTCCTTCGGGCCTTGTTCGATGTCCGGCACCGGACGATGCCGGGCAACCGGCCGCCCCGCGGACCTCGGTGCTGTCGTTGCTATTCCCCACCGAATTCGATCCCGTAGCAGCACGGTTGGCCGGACCACAAATCTGTCGCGTTCGACCGGGCGCGCAGCGTGGTCGCGTCCTCCGCCATTCCTCGGTGAATAGCACCGGAGGAGTTGGTGGAAGGGGGGCTGTGTTGCCCGGAGCTAGCCGCTCGGCACGAGCTCCAGGCGGACGGCGACCATGGCGGCCTCGACGCGGCCAGACACGCCGAGCTTCGAGAGGATGTTCCCGACGTGCACGCCGACCGTCTTCTGGCTGATGAAGAGGCGCTCACCGATCTCACGATTCGTTCGGCCCTGGACGATCAGCGCCAGCACCTCGCGCTCCCGGCCCGATAGGCCGAACGTCGGCTCGGCGCGTTTCTCGCCGCCGTTTGGCGCGAAGGCAACGGCGATCGCCGAGCGAACAGCCGCGTGGCCGTCGAACTCCGCACGCCCGGTCCCATCGTGACCGTCGGCCGAGACGTGACGACCGTCGGCATTCGAGCGGCCGTCGCGAGCGCCGGGCTCGCCGAATCTCGCGCCCGCGAGTGCCGGCGGGGTGTCCTCGAGGCCGGCGGGTGCCGCGGGAACCGTGATGAGCGCCCGCTGGGCGAGCTGGAGGAGCTCACGGAGCAACGGCCGCGCTCCCAGCTCTCGGGCGATCCGGACCGCCTCGAGCAGCGGGCCCCGGGCGGCCGCTCGGCCGATGCGCGCGTCGTGTCCGGGTAGTGCCGCCTCGGCCTGGCGCCACCGTGCCCGCGCCACCTGGTACGGCTCCCCCGCCCGCTCCCACGCCTGCGCTGCGGCGTCCCAGAGGACCGGGTCGTCGTGAGCCTCGAGCCGCGCCGCGAAGGCGCGCGCCGTCGACAGGTGCGCGTCCGCCTCGCGTCGTCCAATCGCGCCGGCGGGCACGCCGCTCGCGATGAGCACTGCCTCGGCCTCGTTGAGGACGCGCCGGCCCCGCTGGCGGGCACCGGCAATCTCGGAAAGGGCGCGGCGCTCGTGGGCATCGGCCACGGCGGCTGCCTGGACCTCGAGGTACGTCGACGTCATGCGGGCGGTCAGCGCCCAGTCCTCCGCGCGGCGGACGAGCGCCCAGCCACGTTCGACCGCGCGACGCGCATCCGAGACGTCGCCGCGCCAGAGCGCGAACGCGGCGGCCGCCCGGGTCGCCGGCACCTCGAGCTGCGGGTCCGGGGCGTGATCGATGTCCAGCGGCCGCCAGCCGAGGAGGCTCGCGGCCCGCTCGTCGACGCTCGTCTCGACCTCGAGCATCGCCGCCGTCACGGAAGCGTCCGCGAAGGCGACCGCGTCGGGGCTCCACTCCAGCGCGATCCGAATCGTCTCCCGCGCCTCGCTCCAGCGGCCGGCGTCGAACAGCGCCTCGGCGATGTTGCCGCGAAGGGGATTGCCGTACGCGACCTCGAGGCCGTCGAGGCGGGCCTGCTCAATGGCCTCGCGCGTGATCTCGATCGCCTCGTCGCGGCGGCCCAGCAACGCAAGCGCCGTGGTGAGGTTCAAGGTCGCCCGGAAGGACGCGTCAGGATCGTCGAGCTCGCGCGCCATCTCGCGAGCCGTCTCGAGGAGCTCGATCCCGTCGCGACCCTCGGCGCCCCAGGCGCGGGCGACGCCGATGGTGCACAGCGCGTGGGCCTCGATCGAGCGGGCCGTCGGGCCGACGGCTTCGGCAATCTTGACGGCCTCGAGCCCGAAGGTCGCCGCCGAGGCGAAGTGTCCGAGGAGCATCAGCGTCTGCGAAAGCGACGCCAGGATCCGGGCGCGAGCCAGGGATACGCCACCAGGCACGATCGACGCCGCCCGGCGGTGCTCGGCGAGGGCCCGGTCGTGATCGCCGAGCGTGCGGGCGACGATGCCGAGCGTCTCGTGGAGCCCGGCGTTTGTCTCGGCCTCGTCCCGCTCGTTGAACCGGCCGGCGGCGCTCTCGAGGTATGCCAGTGCCCGATCGGGCCGACCGGCAGCGAGGGCGACACCAGCCGTCTCGAGGAGGAGATGGCCCGTCATCGGTCGTTCGGCGGCGGTACCAGGACCGAGCTCGAGGGCCAGCTCACGAGCCACGAGCGAATCCGCGGCGGAATCCAATCGCTCGGCCTCCGCCGCGACCGCGAGAGCCGCCGCGCGAGCGCGCCCCGGCTCGTGAGCCGCGAGCCAGTGCGTCAACGCCGAGCTCGGATCGCTCCCGAGCGCGGCCGCCAGGGCGAGATGATGCCGCCTCCGCTGCACGGGCAGGAGATCTTCCTCGATTGCACGCGCGACGAGCTCGTGCCGGATCGCGAGGCGGCCGTCGCCGTCCTCGACGAGGAAGCCGTGCTCGAGGCCCTCGGCGACCCCGGCGACGAGATCGGCATCCAGGACGCCATCGCCGCGGCGGGGATGGGTTGCGCTCCGCGGCGGTAGCCCATCGGCGAGCGTCTCGAACGTCGCCGCAACGGCCGCGAGCGCCGCGCGGTCGAGTGGCTCTCCCGCGGGCGCCAGCAGCCGGAGCACGCGCCGGCACTCTGAGGTCCGGTGGCCCATCCGCGCCAGGACCAGCTCCCCGAGCGAAGCGCCGAGCGAGACGCCCGGGAGCTCCCGGCGGGCCGCGAGGATCTCCTCCGCCACGAGCGGATCGCCGCCGGAGCGCTCCGCCACGAGCAGCAGCGCTGCGGCGGTCGGCCGCTCGCCCTCGATCTCCGAGACCAGTTGCGTGAGCTCCAGGCGGCTAAGCGGTGCAAGCTCCAGCTGGTCCGGCGGGTCGGCCGCGCCGGTCATCGATGCAAGGTCGGGCAGAAGCGCGTGGCCGCGGGCCAGGCGATCCGTGCCGTACGTCACGAGGAGGCACAGGCGTGCGGGTCGCGTCACGCGGGCAAGGAAGGTCGCAAGGCCGCGGGTCCCGGCGTCGGCATGGTGGAGGTCCTCGAGCGCGAGCAGCAAGGGCTGGCGCTCGCCGCTCCGTTCGAGCAGGCCGTGAATCGCCTCGTTGACCCACGCCGCCCGGCGCTCGGGCGCGACACCGGCCCGCCGGCTGCGGAGCATCGCGTCGCCGAGGCGCGGTCCGAGCTCCGGGAGGAGGCGCGCGAGCGGCTCGGCGCCGGGACCGACGATCCGGTGAAGCTCCGCGTCGTCGAGCGACGCCAGCCATGGCCGCAGCCCGCCGACGATCGGGGCGTAGGCCTGGGAGCGGCGCGCCGGCACCGCGACGCAGCGGATGAACCGGAAGGGCTCGTTGAGCTTCGCGACACGCCGCGCGGTCTCGGAGACCAGGCGGCTGACGCCGATCCCTCCCACGCCACTGATCATCACTCGCGGGCTGTGGCCGTCGGTGGCGGCATCGAGCGCGACCGCGAGGTGTGATAGCTCGCGGTCCCGGCCGACCAGTCGCTCGCTGACGTATCGCCCCGGCATCACGGCCATCCTGCCACACGGCCGCACGTTAGAGTCCGTCGAATGGTTGTTTCGGAGCCGTCGATCTGGCGAAGCGGTGCGTTCGTGCGACTCTGGGCGGCGAGCACGATCTCGTATTTCGGCTCGTTCATCACCCGGACGGCGTTGCCATTCGCGGCGATTCTAGTCCTCGGTGCTGGCCCGCTGGAGATCTCCGCGCTCAGGAGCGTGGAGATGGTCGGCTGGCTCGTGTTCGGGCTCTTCGCCGGCGCGTGGGTCGATCGGCTGCGACGACGGCCGATCATGATCGTGGCGGACCTCGGCCGCGCCGTGCTTCTCGGCTCGATCCCCGTGGCCGCCCTTGCCGGCGTGCTGGGCCTGCCCCAGCTGCTGATCGTCGCCTTCCTCGCCGCGATCCTCTCGACGTTCTTCGACACCGCGAGCGTCGCCTACCTCCCGACCGTCATCGAGAAGAGCCGGCTCGTCGTCGCGAACAGCGCGCTCACCGCGAGCGCGTCGGTCGCGGAGTTCACCGGCTTCGGAATCAGCGGGTTTCTCATCCAGATCCTGACGGCACCGATCGCGATCGCGTTCGACGCCCTCTCGTTCGTCGCGTCGGCAGTGCTGCTCGCGACGGTCCGTCGGGAGGAGCCACCGAGACCCGCGATCGTAGACCGCGAGCCGATCCTCGACGAGGTCCGAGCCGGCTGGCGCGTGGTCCGGGGCTCGCCGATCCTGCGCGCCATCGCGGCGGCTCACTCCGCGAACCACGTCCTTTGGGGCGTCTTCTCGACGACCTACCTGTTGTTCGCCACCCGGGATCTCGGTCTCGGGCCGGGAGCCATCGGGCTGATCACCGCGCTCGGCGGCGCAGGGTCATTCGTCGGCGCGGCGGTCGCGGGCCGCCTGGCGACGCGCCTGGGCCTCGGTCGCTCGATGCTCCTCGGCCTGCTCGGGTTGAGCGTCGGCAGCGCCCTGATCCCTCTCGCTCCATCTGGTGCGATCCTCATCGGCGCGATCTTCCTGGTTGGCCAGCAGGTCATCGGCGACTCCACCGGCACCATCTACGGCATCCTGGAGACGTCGCTGACCCAGTCGATCGTGGACGGCCGCGTCCTCGGCCGCGTCAACGCCACGGTCGAGCTGTTCACGACGCTCCTCGCCCTCGTCGGCTCGATCGGCGGCGGCATCATCGCCGAGCTGTTCGGGCTTCGCGCGGCCCTGGCGGTCGGGGTCCTGGGCGGCGCGACAGCGATCGTCTTCATCTGGTTCTCCCCCATCCGGACGATGCGGACGCCACCGGACCTCGTCCTGGCTCCGTTGACGCCGGAGGAGTCACCGCTCACCGAGTAGCCGCTACGCTCCCTCCGATGGCCGATCCTCCGGACGCTCTCGCCACCGAGCCGAAGCGACGTGCTCCGCACCCGCGGAACACCCTGAACGAGCTCACGGGCGAGGAGTGGCTGTACTTCACGAAGTCGCTCTGGACGACCGCCTACCCCTCAGAGCTCGGGCACCGCCTCCGGAAGGAGCACGGTGCGAACAAGCCGCCGCGCCTGATGGCCCGGCTCATCGAGTTCTTCACGAAGAGCGGCGAGCTCGTTCTCGATCCGTTCGCCGGCGTAGGCGGCACGCTCCTCGGCGCCGCGATTGCGCGGGGGCCACGGCGAGCGCTCGGGATCGAGCTGTCGCCGGTCTGGGCGGAGGTCTACCGGCGCGTGGTCGAGGAGGCGCTGGCGACGGACCCGCCCGCGCTGCTGGCCGATCTCGGGCCGTCCGACCCGGGCGGCGCCCGCTCATTCGACCCGTCGGGTAGCGAGATGCGCGTCGGCGACTCGCTCACGATCCTGCCGACGATCGAGTCGGCCTCGATCGATTTCGTCGCGACGGACCCGCCCTACAACGTCCAGCTGCCGATGACGATGGCCGGCGGCAAGCTCGCCGAGACGTTCTCGAATCGACGAACCGACTACGCGATGGTCACCGACGACCCCGCCGACCTCGCGAACCTGCCCGACTACCCGGCGTTCCTCGATCGAATGACCGACGTGCTGCGGGAGATCGAGCGGGTCCTCCGACCGGGCCGCTACGCGGTCCTCATCGTCCGGGATGCGTACCAGGGCGGTCGCTACATCTTCACGGGAGCGGACCTCGCGGCCCGGGGTTCGAGCGTCGGCCTCGTCCCGAAGGGCGACCTCATCTGGTACCAGGCCGGGACGCGGCTGCGCCCATATGGCTATCCGACGGGCTTCGTGCCGAACATCGCGCACCAGCACCTGCTGGTCCTGCGGAAGGGCTAGTTGAGGCCCCGCGCGGCAAGGAGCGCGCTGAGGACGTCGTCGGCCTCGTTCGGGGCGTCATGCTCGTCGGGCTCGCGCCAGATGACGCTCGGCAGGCCGAGCGTCGTGCGGTGCACGAAGCCGCGCTCGCCGTCGGCGCAGACGACCTCCCAGTAGGCACTGGAGGTCTCGATGACCTGCACCTCATCGCCGGCGATCAGGTCGATCAGGTGGAGCCCGAGGATCTCATCGGGTCGATCGAGCAGGGGGACGACCGCGTAGCGGACGACCCGCAGCTCGGCAGTGGTCGGGGCGATGTCGGGGCTGAAACGCATGACCGGGCGCTCGGCGACCTCGCGGCGGCCGGGATCGCCGTGTCGCGCGGCCAGGAGAGACGGGCGGCGCCAGCGCGGCATGAGCGCTTCGGGATCGACCGTCGCCGCCGCGGCGGCGGCTGCCGGCGCCATGGCCTGGAGCTCCGGCTCCTCGTCGTGGACCAGTGCCGTCGCGGGAGCCTTCATCGGCTCGATCGCAGGCCCGCGCTTTGCTTTGAACAGACCGAACATCAGGTCTCCGGCAGGGCGATTCGACGGGGCGATTCACACCCGTACGACGGAGTCGAGGATGGTCGGCGGACGGCGGTCGTCGCAATGGTACGGGGGTCATGTCGGTCCAGAGGGCAGGGCTGGGGTGCGGGTGGGTCCTAGGCGGTGGGTGGTCCTCTCGGATCTACGTATCTGACCCGAAGAGGCCATAGCACTCCGGATCGGCGCCGCCGAGGATCCGCTCATGCAAGTCCTTGCGTCCCAGCGTCCGCTCCAGGGTCGGCCCTCCCGCGTGCAGGTCTGGTCGGCCTACTCGGCCGGCTTCGTGCTCGTCGGCGCGGCGCTGACGCTGCTGTACCTCATCTTCGTGGCCGGTTATCTCGAGCGCTTCACGCCTTCTGGCCGGCCGACGACGTTCCAGATGGTCGCGGGCGCACTCGCGTGGGCGTTCGCCCTCACCGCGCCCGCGGGAGCCGGCCTCGTCGGCGTCCTCCGACTCGCGACCGCGCGGGATCGACAGCGTGCCCGCCGCGCGCGCATCACCCCTGCCGTGCGCCTGGCGCAGGCGATCGGTGACGACCACATCGTGGCGACCGGCCTCCAGCTGCCCGACGGCAGCCGGATCGTGCCGGAGCTCGTGGTCGGACCGTTCGGGGCTGCCGTCATCCATGAGCTTCCGCCCGCCGGCGCCGTGATGTCACGGGGCGTCCGCAGCTGGGAAGTCCGAGTCGGCAACGGCCAGGTCCGCACGATCGAGAACCCGCTCGAGCGCGCGACCCGCGACAGCGACCGCATCCGCTCCTGGCTCTCCGGCGACGACAACGATCACGTCATCAAGGTCTACGCCGCCGTCGTGGGTACCGATCCGCGGGCCGAGCGAACCGCGACCTGCGCGGTCCTCGCACCCGACCAGGTCGCCGAGTGGCTGACCTCGCTCCCGCCGCAGCGCACGATCGACGCCGGCCGCCGGGACCGCATCGTCAAGATGGTGCGAGCGGCCCTCTGATCGACTCGGGCGATCCGCCCGATTGGAACCCCCGAGCGCCCGTGGCCCTTTGTTCGCCATCTGCGCGTGTGTTCCTGCCAGCCGCCGACGAGGCGCGAGCTATGCGACGGTTCGATCCGCAAACGGGCACTTTGGGCGCTGACAGGCCTGTGAATCGGCGATTCTCGTCGTCGAATCGCCAGAGGCGCTGACAAATGTCGCGCGCGATCGGCACCTGACAGGAGTCCGAGGCGGGCGGCCACGAGCTGTCGCATACGTCGCGCCTCATCGGAATATGGCGATTTCCGGGCCTCGCCCGCTACGGCAACCCCGAGCCGCCGCAACTCCCGCGCGCCACCTCGGCCAGCCCGCCGGGCCCCGGCCCGGGCCGAACCCCCTCCCGCGCCGCCACGTGGGGCCCTGCCGCGGGCGAGCCTTAGAGCCGGTTGTCGCCTCCGTGCCCGCATGGAAGGTGCCGACCGCCCGAACTCGTCCAACTCATCGTTCTTGAGCGAGCCCGAACGGCCTGATTGCGGTCCGATGACGCCCCTTGGTGCCCAACACCGACCACAAAACCGGTTCTGCCGTTCCCCCGGCGTCCGTCTGACACAAATCAGGGAGAAGGCGTGTGACTCACACGCGGAGGAGCGTGCGTCCCCGATCACAATTCGCGATGGCGCCGCGCGCGCTGTTCTGGTAGGGGAGGGAGGACTCGAACCTCCGACTTCCGAGGTATAAGCTCGGCGCCTCTAACCAACTGGGCTACTCCCCCGCCGCATCGTACCGCCGCGGTTCGGGACCGGGCGTCGCGCAGCACGAACCGGGGAGCGCCTCGCCGCATTGGCGCGAGCCGCGTCGCGTCAGACCAGCAGCGGCTTCAGGATCTGCGTCGCGACGACGAGCACCAGGTACGCGATCGGGATCGCCGCGAAGAGGCCGAGCGCCGCGCTCCAGGGCGTTCGGGTCGAGCGCGTACCGGCATCTCGCGAGCCACGCGGGAGCGGCACGACGAGCCACGTCACAAACGACCCAACGACCAGCACCACGAGAACGTCCGCCGCGAGCGCGAGGACGCGGAGATCGCCGCCCGGGAGCTGCGCGCCGCGGCTCAGCGCGACGTCGTAGGCGAGATACAGCACTCCCAGAACGGACGCGACGACCAGGCTCGTGACGACCGCCCGGAACACCGGCCGCGGCGCGTTGCGGAACTGGCGCCAGCGGATCTCGAGCCAGGAGCGCCTGCGAGCTGCCGTCACGGCGGCCGGCGCGGGCCGAGTGACTCCGCGGTCTGGGCCGCCGGTCGTCACTGCAGGATCGCGAGCGTGCGGCGAGCCGGGATCGTCTCGGGAGTGTGCGCCGCGAGGAGGCGGACGGCGTCGAGGAACCGATCGAGCTCGTCCTCGGACGTCCAGAAGCCGACACTGATTCGCAGCGCGTCGACGAGCGGCAGGGTTCGCGCGATCCCGAACGTTCGCGCGGCGAGCTCGTCGAGCGCGTCCTGCGCCGGCCAGCCGGCGATCCGGAACGAGACCAGGGTCGCCATCCGATCGCGCGGCGTCAGCAGCGTCACCCCTTCGATGCCGAGAAGCGCATCGGCGGCGCGACGGGCCATCTCGGTCCCCCGTCGATGGACGAACTCGAGCCCGACGTACATCGTCAGCCAGCCGATGCTGCGGGCCATCCCGAGCACCGACGGTCGGTGATAGCCCGCGGTCTGGAAACGTCGAGCATCGGGGTAGGCAACGTATCCGCCCGTCGAGTCGTACGACTCCCAGCCGAAATGGCCGGCGAACGTCGAGTGCGCCCCGACGAGCAGCGAGCGACGGATCCAGAACGCGCCCATCCCCTCAGGCCCGAGGAGCCACTTCTGCGCCGGAACCGAGTACATGTCGACATCCAGGTCGGCTACGGAAACAGGGACAGCCCCTGCCGCCTGCGCGCCATCCACCAGCAGCAGCGCGCCGCGCTCGTGCGCCAACGCCGCGATCCGAACAATCGGCAGCACCATGCCGGTCGTCCACAGGACGTGCGAGATCGAGACGAGCCGAGTGCCAGGGAGGATCGCCCGTTCGAACGCGGCCATAACGACGTCGTCCGGCGCGTCGCCGTCGAACATGGCGAACCCCAGCTCCACCCCAAGCCGATCCCGGACCACGTAGAGCGGCCCCAGCCCGCCGACATGCTCGTGGTTCGTCGTGACGGCTCGATCGCCGGCCTTCCAGTCGATCGACCACGTCCCGATGTTCATGCCCTCCGTGGTCGCGTGCGTCAACGCGACCTCGTCCAGGTCGGCGCCAATGACCGCGGCCACGCCCGCGCGTGCCTCGTCCATCCGCTGGACGCTGTCGAGGTAGTAGGCGAAATCCGCGCGGCCGATGTCGCGCTCATAGGCCTCGAGCTCGGCCATCGCGGCCGCCGCCTCGGCCGGCATCGGCCCCGCCGAGCCAGTGTTCAGCTGGATCCCGGCTCCGAGCGACGGCAGCGCCGCTCGAACCGCGGCGAGCTTCTCCGCGTCGCCCATGAAGGGGGAAACCACGGCCGTATCATATCGACGATGCCCGCCTTCTCCGGCCCTGGCGCCTCGCGCTGGAGCGCCGACCGTTGACGCCCCGCGCGGCGGGATTCGCCCGGCCCGAGCTCGTCGCATCGACCGCCTGGCTCGCCGATGAGTTGAACCGCGCCGAGATCCGCGTCCTCGACGTGCGCTGGCGACCAGACGGCACCGGAGCCCAGGCGTTCGAGGCCGGCCACATCCCCGGTGCGGTTCATGTCGACTGGCGGACCGAGCTCAACGAGGTTCCGGGCGAGGAAGACGGCCCGGCACTGCGCCTGGCCGGAGCTGACCAGGTTGCGGCCTCGATGTCCCACGCCGGGGTCGGCGACGGCGCGAGCGTCGTGATCTACGACGACTCCAATGGGCTGTACGCCGCTCGGGTTTGGTGGACGCTCCGCGTCTATGGGTTCGAATCGGTGCGCGTGCTCGACGGCGGGTTTCCCTCATGGAGGCAAGAGAAGCGGATCGTCAGCACCGCCTCACTCCCCCACCCCGACGCGGCCTTCACGCCGAGGCTAAACCCACGCCTTCGGCTGACCACCGCCGACGTCCGCGCGCTCCTCGGCTCGGCCGACGCCCAGATCGTCGACGCCCGCGCCGTGCCGGAGTACCGCG
>DAINSJ010000023.1:0-15574 GCA_036741375.1 Candidatus Limnocylindrales bacterium | reverse complement strand
TGTTTGATAGGCCGCATGTGGAAGTCCGGTGACGGATGAAGCTGAGCGGTACTAATGGTCGAGGGCTTGACCACTTCAGCACCTGACCATGGGTCAGGGGCTGGAATCGATATTTGGATCCGGACAAACCGGCGAAATCGACGATCTCGAGACTTCTCGGCGCCGCGTGCTCATCAGAGCGCAGCGGTGCCGCCGATCACGATCCAGCAGCAAGATCCTGGTGACTCTAGCGGAGAGGCCATACCCGTTCCCATCCCGAACACGGTCGTCAAGCTCTCCAGCGCCGAAGATACTGAGAGGGCAGCCTTTCGGGAAAATAGGTCGTCGCCAGGATTTTGTGGGTCCAGGAGCGATTTTTCCGACCGTTTTCGGCGGCTCGGTGTTTCGGTGACAACCGTCCGCCGCTATGCTCCCGCGATGGAGGTCCCCAAGCCGGCCCTGTCCTCGCCTGCGTCCGCCGCGATCGGCGACCGGCCCGCGAGACGCGCTGATACGGCCGTCGAGGAGCCGCGCGCCGGGGTTCACGCCTGCCCATTTCTCATCGCCGAGTCGGGGGACTGGCGCCTCGCGGTTCCGACGCGCGAGCACCGCTGCGCGGCCCTCGTCCCGTTGGCTTCCCTGACCTTCGAGAAGCAAGCGCGGCTCTGCCTGAGCGCCGCGCACGGCACCTGTGCGACGTACGGTGCCGCTCTGGAGGCGCGGGAGGCTCGCACGGGCGGGGCCACCGACCTCGAGCGGGCCGGACGCTGGGCCTTCGCGCTGACGACGCCGTTCATCGAGGACGGCGGAGGCATGCGCTCCCGCGTCGGTGGGATCCTCGCCGATCGACGGAGGTGGCCCGCCATTCCGGTCGTTGTCCTCGTCGCCTCGCTCTTCGTGCTCGCGATCTCGGGCGTTCGTAACGACCACCCGGTCACGGCCCTGGCGTCGCCGACGAGCGGTGGTATCGCCGTGAGCGGGACGCCGCTCGTGACGCCCACGGCCGAGCCCGTGGTGACCCCCGAGCCTGCGACCCCAGGTCCGTCTCCGACGAGCCCGTCTATTCCTACCGCGAGCCCACCGCGTGCGACACAGCCCCCCACGCCGGCCTATCGGACGACCTACCGAGTCAAGTACGGTGACACGCTCAGCGGGATCGCCGCGACGTTCCACACGACCGTCAGCGCGATCGAGCGGCTCAACGGGATCACCGATCCGACGCGCCTGCGGGTCGGGCAGGTGCTCAAGATCCCGTGAGCTCGACGAGCCCCTTGCGCGCGTCGGTCCCGTGAGGGTCAACGCTGGCAGCCTCGGCACCACGAGGTCGCCTCGCTCCGGGAGCTGACCTCGCTGATCCGGGTACCGCAGCGAGGGCAGGGCTGGCCGCCCCGGCGATGGACCGCGAGGAAATCGCGAACCTGCGTCTCGAACGTTGGCGGCACCCGCTCCCGCAGCGTTTCAATGGCCTCGGCCAGCACGGAGCGCGTCGCGCGATAGAGCTCGTCGACCTCCTCGGGAGCCAGCGATGCCCGCTTCCGGAACGGGCTGAGGCGGGCGGCGTGGAGGATTTCGTCGCTATAGGCGTTGCCCATCCCGGCCACGAAGCTCTGATTGCGGAGGAGGGGCTTCAGCTCGCCCGGGTGCTTCTGGATCCGCTCGCGCCAGACCTCGAGCGTCAGCGCCGGGTCGTCGGCATCCGGGCCCTGATCGGGAGCGCCGAGGCCGGGCACATGACGGGCCACGCCCGCCGGCAGCAGGTAGACCTTGCCCATCTGGCTCGGATCACGGTACCGGACCTCGATCTCGTCCGCCGATGCTGGCATCCAGCTCGCCTGCCGCGTCCAGTGGGCGACGTCGCCCGGACGGGAGCCGCGGGCCCCAAAGGCGAGGATCATCGCGGTCCGCGGTGGCGATTTCATGCCGGGCGCAGCCAGCTGAAATCTCCCGGTGAGCATCGCATTGACCGCGATGGCATCGCGGTCGAGCTCGAACACGATGAACTTGCCCTGGCGACGGACTGCGGTGAGACGCTCGCCGACGATCGCGGCCAGCTCGGCCGGCGTGCCTCGCACCGCAAGGGGCGCGGGAGCGCTCGAGCGCACCACTGGACGACCGGCGAGCGCTGCGTGAAATGCCTCGGCGACGACGGCGAGGTCGGGCAGCTCAGGCACGGCGGCGCGATTGTAGCGGTGTGGGCACCGTGCTAGACTCCCGTGGCTTTTCCGGGCAGGACAGCAAAAGAGCGTCGTTCATCCCGATTCGCCTTCGTAAGGAGCGGACCGCGGCCCACCATCCACGGACCACCCGATCGCAGACAGACGGCCTGGGCGAGCGCGCTTAGGCCGTTTCTCATCCCGGGGTTACCTCCACAGGAGACCATCAATTGACCGAAGACAAGCAGGGCGGGACGATGCCGCCGGCCGAGGCAACCGCCGAAGCCCCGACATCCGACCAGAGCGTTGCGACCGTGGCGGTCGCCGACGAGCCCGCCAATATCTCGGACATCGCGTCCGAACCCGCGGCTGAGGCCGCGAACCCCGACTCGACGACGACGGACCCTGAAGAGGCGCCGGGCGTCGTGGCAGATCCGGTACCGGAGCGCGCTACCGCCGAAGAGGCGCCCGAGGCTCCCGCCGCCGTCGCCGATACGGCCGAGCCCGACGCAGCAGCCGATGAGGCTGTCAACGCGCCCGAATCCGGAGACTCGCCCGAGGGCGATACCGCGCTCGAGGCTGAAGCGGCGGCGTCCGTCGACGCAGCGCCTCTGGCTGATTCCGCGGCGGCTGGCGATGAGCCCGAGGCCTCCTCCGAACCCGAACCCGAACCCGAACCCGAGCCCGTCGCAGAGGCCGCGCCGGTCGCCCCGGCCGCGCCCGCCCGCCCGACCGGTCCCGAGCCGACGACGATGGAGGAGCTGCTCGCCGAGCAGGACTCGGAGATCAAGAGCTTCAAGCACGGCGACGTCGTCGAGGGGACCGTCGTCCGGATCGACAAGGACGAGATGCTCGTCGACATCGGTGCCAAGAGCGAAGGCGTCGTCAGCAACCGCGAGCTTTTCGGTCGGAGCACCGAATCGCAGCCCGCGCTCGCGATCGGAGACGTCGTCCTCGTGTACGTCCTCCAGCCCGAGTCGCCGGAAGGCCACGTGGTCCTCTCGCTGCGACGAGCCGGCCTCGAGCGCAAGTGGCGTTCGATGCAGGAGCAGTTCGAGGCGGGCGTGATCATCGAGGCCCCGGTCATCGACCACAACAAGGGCGGCCTCATCGTCGACTGCGGGATCCGCGGGTTCGTGCCGATCAGCCAGATCGTCGACTTCCCGCGCCGGCCCCAGAACGACCAGCCGCGCGACGCGGCCCAGGAGATCGCCGAGAAGCTCCAGCCGTTCGTCGGCCGGAAGCTCCGCCTGAAGATCCTCGAGGTCAACCGCAAGGCGAACCGACTGATCCTGTCCGAGAAAGTGGCTCTGTACGAGGAGCGCCGCGAGAAGCGCGACGAGCTCTTCAGCAGCCTCCAGGTCGGCCAGAAGGTCACTGGCAACGTCCGCTCGATCGCGCCGTTCGGCGTCTTCATCGACCTCGGCGGCATCGACGGCCTCGTCCACAAGAGCGAGCTCTCCTGGAACAAGGTCAACAACCCCGAGGGCGGCTATCGAGTCGGTGAAGAGGTCGAGGCCGAGGTCATCGACATCAACCACGAGCGCGGCCGGATCAGCCTGTCGATCCGACGCCTCCAGCCGGACCCGTGGCACTCCACGGTCGCGGACTTCAACGTCGGCGACATCATCGACGGGACCGTCACGAAGCTCGTCAACTTCGGCGCCTTCGTGCGCGTCCGGGACGGGCTCGAGGGCCTCATCCACATCAGCGAGCTGAGCAACCAGCGGGTTGCCCATCCCGGCGACGTGGTCCACGAGGGCCAGCAGCTCAAGCTTCGGATCATCAGCCTCGACTCCGAGCGCCATCGCCTCGGGCTCAGCCTGAAGCAGGCGGAGGAAGCGCCGGCGCGACCCGAACCAGAGGCCGTCCTGGCCGCTCCGGCTGGATCGGCGCCGAGCCAGCCCCGCGAGCGAGATCGCGGCGAGCGCCGCGGCGGTCGCGCATCCGGTGAGCGCGAACGCTCGTACACGGCGACCGATGCCGTCCAGGAGCCCGAAGGCGGGATCGACACGACGCTCGCAGCGGCCTTCGCGGGCGTGCGCGAGCAGCTTGCGGCGGCCGAATTGGCCGAGGCACCCGAGGCCGACGACACGGTCGCGGCTCCTGAGGCCGAGGCCACCGACGCCGGCGACGCGGCGGATGCATCTGCGGCCGTGGAGGCCCCGGACGCCGCGGAGGTCGCCGAGGCGCCTGAGGCCGCGGAGGCCGTTGAATCCGAGGAGCCCGCCGCAGACCCGACCGCCGCAGACCCGACCGCCGACGAGCCCAAGGCCGACGTTTCCAAAGCGCCGAGCGCGAAGGCCGAAGCGTCCGCTAAGGAGGTCGAGGAGGTCCCAGCCCCGGCGGAGGAGCCCGCTCCAGAGCCTTCCGAGGAACCCGGTACCGGTGACGAACCGACCACAGCGGCCGACGACGCGGCCATCACGACCGAGGCGCAGGCCGATCGGGCCGGCGCTGAGGCAGCGCTCGAAGCTGCCCCCGAGGCAGAGCCGGACGTGAGCTCGACCGCAGAGCCGGAGTCGACGCCGGAGACGTCCGAACCAGCCTGACCGGGTGAGGCAATAGGGCCTCGGCGAGCCGCCCCTCGCGACGTTTGGTCCTGCGGGGGCCTGCCCACGTATTCCATATCGAAAGCGTCTGCGCAGTGACCTCCGGGGAGGGTCTTGCGGAGAGGGCTGCGTGCTAGCATGGCCGAGCGTCACGAAGGCGCAGAAGGGGAACAGGCGTTCGACGCCATGGAGCGGTTCGACAAGTTCACGGATCGGGCGCGCAAGGTCCTGACGCTCGCTCAGGACGAGGCGCAGCGGTTCAACCACAACTACATCGGCACGGAGCACCTGCTCCTCGGCCTGGTCCGCGAGGGCGAGGGTGTCGCCGCGCGGGTCCTTGAGAACATGAACGTCGAGCTGGCCAAGGTTCGGACCGCCGTCGAGTTCATCATCGGGCGGGGCGACCGGCCGGTCGTCGGTGAGGTCGGGCTGACCCCACGCGCCAAGCGCGTCATCGAGCTCGCCATCGACGAGGCCCGCCGGCTGGGCCACAACTACATCGGCACGGAGCACCTGCTCCTCGGCCTGGTTCGCGAGGGCGAGGGCATCGCCGCAGGCGTCCTGGAGTCGCTCGGCGTGAACCTCGACAAGGTCCGTCACGAGGTCATCCGCGTCCTCTCCCAGTCGTCGTCGGTCGGGCCGGCGCAGGAGACGAAGCGGACCTCGAAGACTCCGACCGTCGATGCGCTCGGGATCAACCTCACCGAGGCCGCGCGCGCGGGCAAGCTGGATCCGGTCATCGGCCGCGAGAAGGAGATCGAGCGGGTCATCCAGATCCTGGGCCGGAAGACAAAGAACAATGCGGCCCTCATCGGCGAGCCCGGCGTTGGCAAGACCGCCATCGCCGAGGGCCTGGCCCACCGGATCGTGGCGGGCGACGTCCCGGACATCCTGCTGAACAAGCGGGTCCTGACCCTCGACATCGGCTCCCTCGTCGCCGGCACGAAGTACCGCGGCGAGTTCGAGGAGCGGCTCAAGAAGATCATCGAGGAGCTCCGGAACACGAACGACGCGATCCTCTTCATCGACGAGCTCCACACGCTCGTTGGCGCGGGCGCGGCCGAGGGCGCGATCGATGCCGCGAACATCCTCAAGCCACCGCTCGCCCGCGGCGAGCTGCAGTGCATCGGCGCTACGACGCTCGACGAGTACCGCAAGTACATCGAGCGCGACGCGTCACTCGAGCGCCGCTTCCAGCCGGTCATGGTCGATGAGCCGACGATCGACGAGACCATCGCCATCCTCATGGGCATCCGGGAGCGGTACGAACAGCACCACAAGGTCACGATCACGGACGACGCCGTCAGGGCTGCCGCGGACCTGTCGGTCCGCTACATCCCCGACCGCCACCTCCCCGACAAGGCGATCGACCTCATCGACGAGTCCGCCAGTCGGGTGCGTCTCCGCCACGCATCGGCCCCGCCGCCGCTCCGCGAGGCGCAGCGCGAGCTCGACCGTGTCACGAAGGAGAAGGACGGCGCGATCAACTCCCAGGACTACGAGGCGGCCGCAAAGCTCCGCGAGCAGGAATCCGAGACCCGGGAAAAGGTCGACACGCTACGCAGCGAGTGGCAGGCCACGATCGCGGGTGACGCCCCGACCGTCGACGAGGAGGAGATCGCCCAGGTCGTCGCGATGTGGACCGGCATCCCGGTCACGCGCATCGCCCAGGAGGAGTCGGAGCGGCTGCTCCACATGGAGGACTCGATCCACAACCGGGTCATCGGCCAGGACGAGGCGATCCAGACCGTGTCGCGCGCGGTCCGCCGCGCGCGGGCCGGGCTCAAGGATCCCAAGCGCCCGATCGGCTCCTTCATCTTCCTCGGCCCCACGGGCGTCGGGAAGACGGAGCTCGCGAAGGCCGTCGCCGAGTTCATGTTCGGCAGCGAGGACACGCTCATCAAGATCGACATGAGCGAGTTCATGGAGCGCCATAACGTAAGCCGGCTCGTCGGCGCCCCTCCCGGCTACGTCGGCTTCGACGAAGGCGGCCAGCTCACCGAGGCGGTGCGGCGCAAGAGCTACGCGGTCGTGCTCCTCGACGAGGTCGAGAAGGCCCACCCGGAGGTCTTCAACATCCTCCTCCAGATCCTCGAGGATGGGCAGCTGACAGACGCCAAGGGTCGCCGCGTCGACTTCCGGAACACGATCATCATCATGACTTCGAACCTCGGCGCGAGGCAGCTCCAGACGGGCTCGTCGCTGGGCTTCCGGGCCGTGGAGGACAGCGACGACGCGCGCGCCCAGAACTCCTACGACATCATGCGCGAGAAGGTCCAGGCCGAGCTCAAGAACAGCTTCCGGCCCGAGTTCCTGAACCGGATCGACGCAACTGTCGTCTTCCGGAGCCTGACGGTCGACGAGATCCGCCAGATCGTCGACCTGATGCTCCAGCGGGTTCGCGACCAGCTCAAGGCCCAGTCGATGAGCCTCGAGGTCACGCAGGATGCGAAGGACCACCTCATCAAGCTCGGTTGGGATCCGTCGTTCGGGGCCCGCCCGATGCGCCGCGTGATCCAGAACCTCATCGAGGACGTCCTCGCCGAGCACCTTCTGCTCGGGCGCTACGAGCCGGGCACGACGATCGTCGTCGACCGCGAGCCGGACGCGGGTCTCGCGATCCACGCCGCCGAGCCGAAGATCCCCGCCGAAGTCACGTAGGCCGCCCCGTGGCTCGGGCGGAGAGCCGCTTCGTCTGTCAGACCTGCGGCGCTTCTTACCTTCGGTGGGAAGGCCAATGCCGATCCTGCGAGTCCTGGAACACGCTGGTCGAGACCGTCGTGCGGGTCCAGACGCGGGCCGACGAGGCGCGCACCGCGAGCCGGGCCGCACGTGCCGGCGCGCGGCCGGAAGCGGCGCTCGTCTCTCTTGCGCATCCCGGCGAGGCGCCCATCCCGCGAATCGCGACGGGGATCGCCGAGCTGGATCGCGTCCTCGGTGGCGGGCTGGTTCCAGGCTCGCTCGTCCTCGTCGGTGGCGAGCCGGGTGTCGGCAAGTCGACGCTCCTGCTCCAGGCGGCCGCCGGGGTCGTGGCTGCGGCGGACCGTGATGCGGGGCCGCGAATCCTCTACGCGACCGGGGAGGAGTCTGCAGCCCAGGTCCGGTTGCGCGCAGCGCGCCTCGGCCTCGCGGCCGGGCCCGTTGCCGCTGCGATCGATATCCTCGCCGGCAGCGAGATCGGCCGGATCGCCGAGCTTGCCCGCCAGATGCGGCCGACGCTCGTCGTGGTCGACTCGATCCAGACGATGACCGTCGACGAGCTCGACGGGCCCGCCGGCAGCGTCGGCCAGGTGCGCGAATCGGCGCTCCGGCTCATGGACCTCGCCAAGGGCGAGGGCATCGCGGTCATCCTCGTCGGCCACGTCACGAAGGACGGCTCGATCGCCGGCCCCAAGACCCTCGAGCACCTCGTCGATGCGGTCCTCGACCTCGGTGGCGAGCGATCCGGGGTGCTGCGACTGCTGCGGGCGACGAAGAACCGCTTCGGCTCGACCGATGAGATCGGGGTCTTCGAGCTCCGTGAGGGCGGGATGACGGAGGTCGAGGATCCGGGCCGGGCGTTCCTCGTCGAGCACGAGTCGGCGGCACCGGGCAGCATCGTGGCCGCCACGATGGAGGGCAGCCGGCCCCTGATGGTCGAGGTCCAGGCGCTCGTGGCGCCGGCAGGCTATGGCACGCCCGCGCGCCGTGTCTCCGGTATCGATCCCAATCGCCTCGCACTGATCCTCGCGGTCCTCGGCCGGCGGGCCGGAATCGGCCTCGGCACCCAGGACGTCTATGCGAACCTCGCCGGTGGCCTGTCTGTCGCCGAGCCGGGGCTCGATCTGCCGGTGGCGCTCGCGCTCGCATCATCGTTCCGGGACCGGCCGATCGAACCAGGGACCGTCGCGATCGGCGAGGTCGGGCTGCTCGGCGAGCTTCGGGCCGTCACGGGCCTCGAGCGACGGCTGCGCGAGGCAGCCCGGCTCGGATTCCGACGGGCGATCGTGCCGAGCGGCGGACGGGGTGGGTTGCCGGTCGCCCCTGGGCTCGACGTGCGGGGCGTGGGCTCGCTCCGTGACGGCATCCGGATCGCCCTCGGCGAGGTCGACGAGGCGACGCCGCACGCTCGGTCCGAAGCTCGGAGAAGGGCAGCCGGCGCGCCACCGGTGCTAGGCTGACGCACGCGGCGCGGGACTCTTGCGCTCGGGACTCGAAGCACCCGGCGCCCCGCAGGCGAACACGAGGCAGGCCTTGATCCGCTACATCCGCGTCCTCGGGGCCGCCCTCGGCGGCATCGTGGGCATCACGCTCATCATCGAGCAGATCGCCGTGTTCCAGGGCGCGCCGGGAGAGGGCGCTCTTGCCGTGGCATGGGTCATCGCGTGGACGGTTCTCGGGTTCTCGCTGCTGCCGCACCTGACGGTGATCCCGGCGATGGGCGCCCTCCGCGCCGTGCAGGAGCTGTCGACCGCGGAGTTCGTGACCGCGATCATCGGCCTCTTCCTCGGGCTCTTCCTGGGGCTCCTGCTGGGCCTGCCGGTCGCGGCGTTGCCGGCGCCGATCGGCACGGTCGCGCCCCTCGGGATCTCGATCTTCCTCGGGCTCGCGATGGTCGGCGTGACGGTTGCCAAGCGCCACGACCTCATCCAGGCCGCCGAGCAGCTGGGGATCCTCCACCGTGTCCTGCCCGAGGGCGAGGGTCCCGGCGGCCTGCCCCAGATCCTCGTCGATACGAGCGCGATCATCGACGGCCGCATCGCCGACATCGCCGATTCGGGCTTCCTCTACGGCGTCCTGATCGTGCCGCGCTTCGTCCTCGATGAGGTCCAGCGGCTCGCGGACAGCGCGGACAACCTGCGCCGGACGCGCGGCCGGCGGGGCCTCGAGATCCTCGGCCGGATGCGCAAGGAAGGCGCGACCTCGGTTCGGGTCACGGACGAGGACGTTCCGGGCGTGGCCGAGGTGGACTCGAAGCTCGTCGAGCTCGCGAAGCGCGGCGGGCGCGCGATCCTCACGAATGACCTGAACCTCAATCGGATCGCCGATCTCCAGGGCGTGCGCGTGCTGAACGTGAACTCGCTCGCCAACGCCGTGAAGCCCGCATTGCTGCCCGGCGAGGAGCTGAAGGTTCGGGTGATCCAGCCCGGCAAGGACGCCGGGCAAGGCGTGGGCTACCTCGACGACGGCACGATGGTGGTCGTCGAGGGCGGCGCCAGGGCGATCGACGAGGAGGTCGACGTCACGGTCACCCGCGTGCTCCAGACGGTGGCCGGTCGGATGATCTTCGCCCAGCCTCGGCAGGGCTGACGGTGGGCGAGTCCCGGGAGGCGCCGCAGTCCCGTGGGCGGGTCGTTGCGGACGCGGTCGTCGTGGCGGCCGGGCAGTCCATCCGCATGGACGGCATCAACAAGGTTGACGCGCTCATCGGCGGCCGGCCGCTGCTCGCGTGGTCGCTCGACGCGATCGCTGCGGCTCCTGAGGTCGAGCGGATCGTCGTTGTCCTCGATGAGCAGCGAGCGTCGGAGGCTTCGCGAGCCCGGCCGGCCTGGTTCCCGACGAAGGTCATCGCTGCGGTCGCCGGTGGAAGCGAGCGGCAACAGTCGGTCGCCGCAGGCGTCCGCGCGCTCGACGCGGCCCCGCGCCTGACCGGAGGCGGGGAGCCCGGCGAGGTCGTCCTCATCCACGACGGCGCGCGTCCCCTCGTGTCCACGGCGCTCGTCTCCGCGGTCGCGCAGGCGGCGGCTGCGCATGGGGCGGCGCTGCCGATCCTCCCGATCGTCGACACCGTCAAACGCGTCGAGGGAGGCGTCGAGGGTGCCGATCGTGGCACCGTCGGGGCGACCGTGGACCGATCAGGGCTCGCCGCAGCCCAGACGCCCCAGGGCGTCCGGCGCGAGCTCCTCGCGCGCGCCTACACCGCTTTTCCTCCCGAAGCCGGGCCCGCGTTCACGGACGAGGCATCGCTGCTGGAGGCCTGCTCGATCCCCGTTGCGAGCGTCCCCGGGGAGCCGCGCAACCTCAAGGTCACGCGGGCCGCAGATCTCGCGCTCGTGCGGGAGATCGTTGCTGGGGGCGGGGCTCCGCGTGTCGGGATCGGGTCTGACAGCCATCCCTTCGGTCCGGGCGAGCCACTTCGGCTCGGTGGGATCGAGGTTCCGGGCGCGCCGCGGCTCTCCGGCCACTCGGACGGCGACGTTGCGCTCCACGCCATCGCCGACGCGCTCCTGGGTGCCGCGGCGCTCGGGGACCTGGGGCGTCTGTTCCCCGCGGATCGACGGACGCCGCGTGGCGTGGCCAGCGCCGACCTGCTCTCCGAAGTCGTCGCGCGGCTGGCCGCGGCCGGGTGGCGACCAGCGTCCGTAGATGCCACGGTCGTCGGGGCGAGGCCGCGCCTCGGCGAACGGTTGGCGGAGATGCAGCAGGCGATTGCCGCGCTGCTCGGGCTCGATCCGTCGCTGGTCAGCGTGAAGGCGTCGAGCGGCAACCTCTCGGGCGACGAAGGCGCCGGGCGGTCGATCTCGGCGCGAGCGGTCGCGTCGATCGTTGGCACGGGAGCGGCGACGGGTGCTTCGGGGTCCGCTGAGGCGGCACGACCTGCGGGCCGCTCGTGACGCTCGAGCTTCGTGACACGCTGTCGGGCGAGCAACGACCGCTGTTGCCCCTCGAGCCCGGCCACGTCCGCATCTACAGCTGCGGACCGACGGTCTACGGCCCGACCCACATCGGCAACTTCCGCTCGTTCCTGTTCGCGGACGTGCTCGTGCGATACCTGCGCTACCGCGGCCTGCGTGTCACCTGGGTCATGAACATCACGGACATCGACGACAAGATCATCAAGGGCGCGGCAGCCGAAGGCGTGTCGGTCGGCGACCTCACGGAGCGCTGGGCCGCGCGCTTTCTTGGCGACTCCGCCGCGCTCCGGATGACCACGCCCGACGCCCTACCGCGACCGACCGCGTATATCGAGCCGATCGTCGCCCTCATCCAGACGCTCCTCGACGGCGGTCATGCCTATCGCACGGAGGAGGGCTCGATCTTCTTCCGGATTGATTCGTGGCCTGCCTATGGCCGCCTGGCCCGGCTCGATCCGGAGAACCTTCGGGTCGGCGAGCGGGTCGAGTCCGACGATTACGGCAAGGACGACGTCCGTGATTTCGCGCTCTGGAAGGGCGCGAAGCCGGGCGAGCCGTCATGGGAGACGTCGATCGGCAACGGCCGGCCGGGCTGGCACATCGAATGCTCGGCGATGAGCATGGCCCACCTCGGGCCGTCGTTCGACATTCACACCGGTGGTGTCGACCTGATCTTTCCGCACCACGAGGACGAGCTCGCCCAGAGCGAGGCTGCGACGGGCCAGCGCTTCGTCGGCACCTGGCTCCATTGCGCCCACCTCCGGCTCGGCGGCGCGAAGATGGCGAAGTCGGCCGGCAACATCAACCGCGTCGCCGATCTGCTCGCTGCCGGGGTATCACCGCGGGCCCTCCGCTACGCCCTGATCGCCGTCCACTACCGCCAGGGCCTCGACTACACGGACGCCTCGCTCGAGGCCGCCGCCGCGGCGATCGAACGGCTCGACGCGGTCCTGCTGGCCCTCGCGTCGTATGCGGAGCCGGGCCCCGACGACGCGACGCTCGGACCCGTGCTCGATGCATCGAAGGCCGGCTTTGAGGCCGCCCTCGACGACGACCTGAACGTGTCGGCGGCGCTGGCGAGCGTGTTCGACCTCGTCCGGGAGACGAACCGCCGGATCGCGGACCGTCGCCTCTCGACGACCGACGCCGGACGGATCGCTGCCCTGCTGCGCGATCTCGACGCGGTCCTGGCGATCCTGCCCGATCCCACCGAGGATCTGCCACCCGAGGCCGCGAGCCTGCTCGAGGCTCGCGAGGCCGCCCGAGCCGCCCGCGACTGGGCGGCGTCGGATCGCCTGCGCGACGAGCTGGCCGAGATCGGCGTCCTCGTCGAGGACACTCGCGACGGCCAGCGCTGGCGTCTCGTGGAGCGCGTCCCGTGACCGACGACTCGCGTCGGCGCCCCGGCCCGCGCCCGGATCGCTCTCGTGGCCCCGGCGGACCTGGCAGTCCGCGTGGCGGGCCCGGCGGTCCGCGTGGCGGATCTCGCCCTGGCCGACCGCGCTCGGGTGGACCGCCACGTGATGCGGGGCGCGGCGGAGCCGGCGGATTCCGCGGCCCTGGCGCACCCGGTGGATTTCGCGGCCCGGATGGGTCCGGCGATCGACGCCCGCGGGATTCGGAGCGTGGCGGCCAGGGCGGCGGCAGTCGCGGCCCGGCGGACCAGGGCCTCCCGAATCGAGACACTGGCTTCGGCTTCAGGGGCGGACCCCGTGGCGACCGTCCCGGACCCGGGCGCGGGGACCGTGGCGCCGGATTTGATCGTCGCGAGGGCCCGGACACAAGTGGCTCGCGTCCGCCCTGGCGGAGCGGGCCGGGTCGTCCGGCCGGCGGTGGAGGGCGGCCACCCTTCGGAGCTGGACGCCCCGTTCCCCGAAGGCAGCCGCCCTGGTCCGATGACGCGCCGCCGTGGCGCCGCGGGCGCGACGAAACGAACGACGGTGCCGACGCCACCGAGCGCGACGACGCCGCCTTCGCGTCAGGGCCTCGCGACGCGGGCCGTCGCCCTGCCGATCGACCGCGACCCTATGAGCCCCGTCGCGCTGGGCCGCGCCCCGGCGCTCCGGGCCGCCCCGGGTTCGCCCGCCCGCCGCTCGCCCGAGAAGGATTCGGCCGCGTCGACGACGCTCGTCGCCCGGTGGCCCGGCCGCTGCCGCCGCTCGGAGCGGACGAAGAGCTCGTCGCCGGGCGCCGGCCCGTTGAGGAGGCCTTCGCGGCCCAGCGTCCGGCGCTGCGGCTGCTCGTCGTCCCGCAACGTCGGCAGGCGCTCGAACGGATCGTCCTGCACGCCACGACCCTGCGCATCCCGATCGTCGAGGTCGAGGGGGGCTCGCTGACGTCGCTCGCGGGCTTCGACGGCCACCAGGGAATCGCCCTCGTCGTCGCGCCGCGGCGGTTCGCGAGCCTGGACGACATCCTTGCCCGCGCGATCCAGCGCGGCGAGCCGCCACTCATCCTCGTGCTGGATTCGCTCGAGGATCCGCAGAACGTCGGCACGCTGCTCCGGAGCGCCGAGGCCGCGGGAGCCCATGGGGTGGTCTTTCCGACCGAGCGGCAGGCTCCCCTCAGTCCGGCGGCGATCAAGGCCTCGGCCGGCGCGACCGAGCACCTCCTGCTGGCTCCGGTCGACGACCTGCCCGGGGCGCTCGCCGACCTCCATGTTCGCGGCCTTCGGGTCCTCGGATCGGATGCCGACGCGCCGCTGACGGCTCGGGAGGCAGACCTTCGGGGGCCGGTCGCGATCGTCATCGGGAGCGAGGGCCACGGTCTGAGCCCGGCGGTTCGGCGGCGCTGCGACCTGTTCGTCCGGATCCCGATGCGGGGTGCCATCGGGTCGCTCAACGCCGCCGTCGCCGGTTCGGTCCTCCTGTTCGAAGCGCTCGGTCAGCGCGACCCGGCAGCGAAGCCCGAACCTGGCGCAAGTGCGGCCTTGCGAGGTGCGGTGCGCGACCGGGAACCCGATCGCCTCGAAGCGGGCCGCGAATCGGATGAGGCCAGCTCGCCTGTCGCGCCCGAGGTCGTCGCGCCGGAAGTGATCGACGAAAGTCCCGACACGGACGAAGTGGCGCCGGAAGCCGCGCCCGCCAAGCGGACGCGCGCTCGGAAGGCCCCAGCCGCGCCCGAGGCGGCCACGACGCCCGAGGCGGCAATGACGCCCGAGACGTCCGAGCCGGCGACGACGACCGAGGCGGCCGCGGCTGAGCCACTCGCTGCACAGCCGAAGCCCGCGCGAGTACGCCGGCCGACGAAACCACCGACCGCCGACGCTTGACCACCTCCGCGGCCGAGCCCTATCATTCCCCGGCGCTCCGGACACCCACCTTGGATGCCCATGCGCGTCGCCGACGTAGCTCAATTGGTAGAGCAGCGGTTTTGTAAACCGCCGGTTCCGGGTTCGAGTCCCGTCGTCGGCTCCAATCGCGAAGCCCTCGGGCCCACATAGCTCAGTCGGCAGAGCACTTCCTTGGTAAGGAAGAGGTCATCGGTTCGAACCCGATTGTGGGCTCCATGACCTCGGTCAATCCCCGGAAGCGATCATCACCGGCGAAGCCGTGCCCCAAAGGGGGAGCGGGTCGCCACCAACAGATGGAGTGAACTGGTCCTGTGGCCAAGAAGAAGTTCGAGCGAACCAAGCCGCACGTGAATATCGGCACGATCGGCCACATCGACCACGGCAAGACGAGCCTGACCGCGGCGATCACGAAGTACCTCAGCCTGAAGGGTGAGGCGGAGTACCGCGCCTTCGAGACGATCGACAACGCGCCCGAGGAGCGGGAGCGGGGGATCACGATCGCGATCGCCCACGTCGAGTACGAGACCGACAAGCGCCACTACGCCCACGTCGACTGCCCGGGTCACGCCGACTACATCAAGAACATGATCACCGGCGCGGCCCAGATGGACGGCGCGATCCTCGTCGTCGCCGCGACCGACGGCCCGATGCCCCAGACCCGAGAGCACATCCTCCTGGCCCGCCAGGTCGAGGTGCCATACATCGTCGTCTTCCTGAACAAGGTCGACGCGGTCGACGATCCCGAGCTTCTCGACCTCGTCGAGCTCGAGGTCCGCGAGCTCTTGAGCAAGTACGCCTTCCCGGGCGACGACACGCCCGTCATCCGGGGCAGCGCCCTGAAAGCCCTCGAGGCCGGCAACGACCCGCTCGATCCCGCCTACGCCCCGATCGCGGAGCTGATGGACGCGGTCGATTCCTACATCCCGACCCCCGAGCGGGCGATCGACAAGCCGTTCCTCATGCCGGTCGAGGATGTCTTCGGCA
>DAINSJ010000022.1:0-15838 GCA_036741375.1 Candidatus Limnocylindrales bacterium | reverse complement strand
GTCGGCTGGACGATGAAGACGTCCTTCTCGCGGACGTTCTCCAGGATCTTGACGAAGATGTTCTCGTTGGCGAACTCGAACACGTCGATCTTGCCGAGGTCGCTCGCGAGGTAGCGGCAGATCTTCGCGGCCAGGTCCCTGTTCGCGTTCCCGCTGTAGATCTGGAACTGGTCCGCGTACAAGGGCGATTCCTCCCGCCGACCGAACCCGAAGCCGCTCAGGACCCGAGCCCCGGAGTGCCGCCGGCAGGACCGTCGCCGCCCGCGTCCGGTTCGCCATTGTCGTCGCTGGCGAGCGCTTCCGCCAGCCCGGGCCGGAAGGCCGCGATCCCGACGACCCGGTCGCCTTCATTGAGCCGCATCACGATGACGCCACGCGCCTGGGCGTGCTGGCGACTCACGGTCTTGATGTCGGTCCGGACGACCTGGCCCTGGGCCGAGATGAGGACGAGCTCTTCGTCGAGGTCGGTGACCTGCTGGACCGCGGCCACGACGCCCGTCTTGCGACCCTCGAGGCTGATGAGCCGGACGCCCTGGCCGCCGCGATGCTTGACCCGAAACTCCTCGATCGGGACGCGCTTGCCGTACCCGGTCTCACTGAGGACGAGGAGGTCGGCGCCGGGCTGCACGACGCTCATGGACACGACCTCGTCGCCCTCCTTCTTCAGGAGGCGAATGCCGATCACCCCGCCGGCGTCACGGCCCATCCCGCGGACCTCGGATTCGGAGAAGCGGGCAAGCATGCCCTGCGCGGTGGCGATGATGACGTCGTCCTGGCCGGTCGAGACGTCGACCCATGCAAGCTCGTCCTTCTCGTCGAGCGTGATCGCCCGTATTCCGGTCGATCGAACGCGCTCGAATTGCTCGAGCGGCGTCTTCTTGATGATCCCCCGGCGCGTCGCGAGGACGAGGTAGCTGCCGGGCGCGAAGTGAGGCAGCGTGATCGTGGCCATCGGGACCTCGCCGGCCTCGACCTGGACGCCCGGCAGGTTGATGATCGGCAGGCCCTTCGCCTGGCGCGACGCGTCCGGGATCGCATGGACCTTCGCCGAGAAGACACGCCCGCGGTTCGTGAAGAAGAGCGCCCAGTCGTGCGTGTTGGCGACGAGGAGGTGCTCGACGGCGTCCTCCTCGCGGGTCACGTGGCCGATGATCCCCTTGCCGCCGCGCGCCTGGCGCCGATAGGTCGCGACCGGCTGGCGCTTGATGTAGCCGCGACCGCTGATCGTGACGACGACATCCTCGTCGGCGATCAGGTCCTCGTCGGTGAGCTCCCGGGAGGAGTCCTCGGCGACGCGCGTCCGCCGGTCGCCGGCGTACTTCCGCTTCATCTCGAGGAGCTCGCCCTTGATGATCGAGAGGACGCGCTGCGGGTTGGCGAGGATGTCCTCGAGCTCGGCGATGAGCTGGATGACCTCGAGGTACTCGTCCTCGATCTTCTTGCGCTCGAGCGCGGCCAGGCGGGCGAGTCGCATGTCGAGGATCGCCTGGGCCTGTCGCTCGGACAGGTCGAAGCCCGACATGAGGTTCTTGCGGGCGACGTCGGTGTCAGCCGAGGCGCGGATCGTCTTGATGACCGCGTCGAGGTTGTCGAGCGCTTTCTTGAGGCCTTCGAGGATGTGGGCCCGGTCGCGGGCCTTGCCGAGGTCGAACTCGGTCCGCCGGCGGACGATCTCGCGGCGGTGATCGACGTGGTGCTGCAGGACCGACTTGAGCGGCAGCGTCTGGGGCTGGCCGTCGACCAGGGCGAGCATGTTCATGTTGAATGCGGCCTGGAGCGGCGTGTGCTTGAAGAGGTTGTTCAGGACCTTGTGGGGGTTCGAGTCACGCTTGATCTCGATGTACATCCGCATGCCGTCGCGGTCCGACTCGTCGCGGAGGTCGGCGATGCCGTCGATCTTCTTGTCCTTCACGAGGTCGGCGATCTTCTCGAGGAGGGCGGACTTGTTCACCTGGTACGGCAGCTCGGTGACGATGATCGCCATCCGGTCGCCGCGGACCTCCTCGAACGCCACCTGGGCGCGCATCACGACGCGACCACGCCCGTGGGCGTACATCTGGCGGATCGCGTCGACCGTCTCCCACTCGCCGGTCAGGGCGTTGCGCTGGCGCTCGAAGCGGAAGATCGTCGCGCCGGTCGGGAAGTCGGGACCGGTGACGTACTGGCACAGCCCGTCGGACGTGATGTCGGGGTCGTCGATGATCGCGATCGTCGCGTCGACGATCTCGCCGAGGTGGTGGGGCGGGATGTTCGTCGCCATCCCGACCGCGATCCCGGAGCTGCCGTTGATCAGGAGGTTCGGGAGCTTCGACGGCAGGACCGTCGGCTCCTTCTGGGTCCCGTCGTAGTTGTCGACGTAGTCGACCGTCTCCTTGTCGATGTCGGCGAGCATCTCGGCCGACATGGCCGTGAGGCGGGCTTCCGTGTACCGCATCGCGGCCGGCTCGTCGCCGTCGACCGACCCGAAGTTGCCCTGGCCGTCCACGAGCGGGTAGCGCATCGAGAAGGTCTGGGCGAGGCGGACGAGCGCGTCGTAGAGGGCGACGTCGCCGTGGGGGTGGTATTTGCCCATCACCTCGCCGACGATCGCGGCGCACTTCCGGTATGAGCTCGTCGACGACAGGCCCATCTCGCCCATCGTGTAGAGGATCCTCCGGTGGACGGGCTTGAGGCCGTCACGGACGTCGGGCAGCGCACGCGCGACGATGACGCTCATCGCGTAGTCGAGGTACGAGACTCGCATCTCGTCCTCGATCCGGACCGAGCGGATCGTGCCCTCGTTGCTGTCGGTCATCGGGGGGTCCTCGGGGTGCTCACGTCAGGGGAGGAGCTCATGCCAGCGGTGGCTCGGGCATCGCGCGCCCGAGACCCATGCCGGCGAATCGGCCCGCCAGCTCTGCGGCGGCGGATGTCGATGGGGCACGGGGCCGGCGGCGGATGCCGGCGAGGGTGGTGCGAATCATGTCCGCCCGCTCGGGATCGAGCTTCGACAGGACGTCGCGAATGACCCAGGTCCGATGGCCGTCGTCGGAGGCGGCGGCTCTCGCGGCTTCGCCTTCCAGGGCTTGAATCGTGGCGTCCGGATCGACGAGGAGCATCGAGCGGTAGGCCCACGAGAGGGCCTTCTGGACGTCCGGCTCGTGATCGCCGATCAGCGTGGCCAGGATCGCGAGGGCTCGCGCAGCCACCTCGGGAGCGCGACCGGCGCGGTGGTCGACGAACGGCATTGTCGCGATCGTGGACCCGACGAGGCGGCGTTCCCAGCGCGACGGCGAGATCGTCAGCTGCTCCAGCTCCGGCCAGCGGCGGGGCTCGCGCAGGATGCCCTTGCCGACGGGATGGGCGAGGCTGTCGACCGTGATCCAGTCGGCGGCCGAGGCGGCCACCCGCCGCAGCAGCTGCCAGGAGCGCTCAGGCTCGGTCGCGATCGTTCGCTCGAGGATGGAAAGCGCGAACCAGTGTGCTTCGAGCTCGGGTTCGCGCAGCAATCGATCGGCGGCGAGCAGGAGCAGCGCCGGCGAATCCGCGCGGGTTGCCTTTGTGAACCCGCGTCGCACACCGGCCTGTAGCGGCAGGCGGACGCCGTGGGTCAGACCGATTCCGGGCGCGACGCGCTCCTGGCCGATGCGGTATTCCGGATCGGCGAGCTCCTTGAACGCGGCTCGAAAGGCCTTGGCCAGGGCCTCGGGATCCTGCACGAGGGCGCCAAGCTCGGTTCCAAGGCTGGTCGCCCGGTCTGCGCGGGCACCGAGGACGGCGGCCGCGTGTTCGCCGGCCGTCTCGGGGCGCTCCAGCGTCAGCGGGGACATCACTTCTCGTCCACGCTCTCGGGCGATCCAGCCGGTCGGAGTCGATAGCGGGCCTTGAGCCGCTCGAGCTGATCCGGCGGAGCGGCCATGAAGACGCCTTCGCCGGTCGCGAGGACCGTCCCGGTCTCCCGGTCGATGACACGGCCCGCCGTGTGGATCGTCCGCCGTCGGTCGTCGGTCACCCAGCCCTCGGCGCGAATGGGCTTGCCCACTGGGACAGGCTGTTTGAATGCCAGATTGAGGCGCGCGGTCACGCCCCACGTGTCGCGCCCGATCACGGACCAGGCCATGACCTCGTCGAGCAGCGTCGCGACGATGCCACCGTGGGCAACCGAATCCCAGCCCTGGAACTGCGGCTCGAGCGTGAGCTCGGTCCAGCAGCCCTCGGCATCGGCGTGCAGCTCGAGGCGCAGCCCGGACTCGTTCAGCTCGCCGCAGGCGAAGCAGTGGTGCGGCTCGAACTCCCAACCGCGCAGCCCACCACGCCGCTCCGTCGCCACCGCGTTCGTCGCCACCGCGTTCGTCGACACCTCAGATGTCAAGGTTGCGCACCTTCCGGGCCTCGGACTTGATGAAGTCCTTCCGCGGGGCGACCTTCTCGCCCATGAGCATCGTGAAGATCGCGTCCGCCTCGACCGCGTCCTCGACCTGGGCGCGCAGCAGGATCCGTGTCTCCGGGTTCATCGTCGTGTCCCAGAGCTGGTCCGCGTTCATCTCGCCGAGACCCTTGAAGCGCTGCACCGAGATGTTCTTGACGTTGAAGTCCTTGATGATCTTGTCGCGCTCCTTCTCGGACTGGGCGTACTTCGTGACCTTGCCCGTCGAGACGCGGTACAGCGGCGGCTGGGCGATATACAGGTAACCGGCATCGATGACCTGGGGCATGTGGCGGTAGAAGAACGTCATGAGCAGCGTCCGGATGTGGGCGCCATCGACGTCGGCATCGGTCATGATGATGATCCGGTGATATCGCAGCTTCGAGAGGTCGAAGCTGTCGCCGATCCCCTCGATCCCCGCCCCGAGGGCGATGATCAGCGGCCGAACATTTTCGCTGGCCACGATCTTGTCGAGCCGGGCCTTTTCGACGTTCAGGACCTTGCCGCGGAGCGGCAGCACCGCCTGGAAGCGGCGATCGCGGCCCTGCTTGGCCGAGCCGCCGGCGGAGTCGCCCTCGACGATGTAGAGCTCGCTGCGCGCGGGGTCGCGCTCCTGGCAGTCGGCGAGCTTGCCCGGCAGCGAGAGGCCATCGAGGACGCCCTTGCGGATGACGAGGTCGCGGGCCTTCCGGGCAGCCTCGCGCGCGCGGGCCGCGGTGAGGCACTTCTCGATGATCTTCCGACCGTCGCCGGGGTTCTCCTCGAGGTACTGAGTGAGGCTCTCCGTGACCGCCGTCTGGACCTGGCCCTTGACCTCGGCGTTGCCGAGCTTGGCCTTCGTCTGGCCCTCGAACTGCGGGTCCGTCAGCTTCACGCTGATCACGGCTGTGAGGCCCTCACGGACGTCATCCCCGGAGAGATTGCCTTCGGACTGCTTCAGCACGCCGGCCTTGTGGGCCCAATCGTTCAGCGAGCTCGTGAGCGCGGCCCGGAAGCCGGTGACGTGGGTGCCGCCGTCGACGGTGTTGATGTTGTTCGCGAAGGCGAGGACGTTCTCGGTGTAGGTGTCGTTGTACTGGAGCGCCACCTCGACAGCGGTGCTGCCCTCGCGGCGCTCGACATAGATCGGGCGCGCGTGCAGCGCTTCCTTGTTTCGGTTGAGGTGGCGGACGAACGACTGGAGGCCGCCCTCGAAGTAGAAGGATCGCTCCCGGTCGAGCCGTTCGTCGATCAGGCTGATCCAGACGCCCTTGGTGAGGTAGGCCGACTCCCGCAGGCGCTGGGAGATCATGTCGAACGAGTATTCGATCGTCTCGAACATCTCCGGGTCGGCCCGGAACTGCGTCTTGGTGCCGCGCCGATCGCCTTGCGGCCCGATCTTCCTGACCGGCCCCGTGGGCTTGCCGCGTTCGTATTCCTGGGCCCAGACGCTGCCGTCGCGAGCCGTCTCCACGCGGAGCCATGCCGAGAGCGCATTCACGACGCTCACGCCGACGCCGTGGAGGCCACCGGACACCTTGTAGCCGCCGCCACCGAACTTGCCGCCGGCGTGCAGCACGGTATGGACGACCTCGAGCGCGTCCTTTCCGGTGGAGTGCCGGCCGACCGGGACGCCTCGCCCGTCGTCGATGACCTCGACCATGCCGTCCGTCTTGATCGTGACGTTGATCGTCCGGGCGTGACCCGCCATCGCCTCGTCGATCGAGTTGTCGACAACCTCCCAGACGAGGTGGTGGAGGCCGCGCTCGTCGGTCGAGCCGATGTACATGCCCGGCCTACGCCGTACGGCCTCGAGGCCCTCGAGGACCTGGATGCTCGCCGCGGTGTAATCCGACCCCGGAGCCGCCTTCCGACGGCGGCCGTTCGCGCCGTTGCCCCCGACGGGAGGGGCGGCCGGCGCGGAGCTGCGGGCGGCGGACGCGGACCTGGTCTTCGGTTCGGTCACGCGCGGCCTCCCATCAGCCGGTCGTAGAGGCGGCTGAGCTCGTCGTCGCTGTAGTACTCGATCACGATCCGGCCACCGCGCCGGGATCGGGCGAGCCGCACCTTGGTCCCGAGCGCGTTCCGGAGGTCTTCCTCGACGCGCTCGATCTCCGGATCGGGCGTGCGGTCGGCTCGAGCTCGAACCGCGTCCGGGCGCGGCTCGCGAAGGCGGCGGACCAGCTCCTCCGTGTGGCGGACGGAGAGATCGTCGTCGACCACCGTCGGCAGCACGCGGGCCTGGGCTTCCGTCTCGAGCCCGCCGAGGGCGCGCGCATGGCCTTCCGAGATTCGGGCGTCGGCGACGGCGTCCTGGACCGATGGGTGGAGGTCGAGCAGGCGCAATGTGTTCGCGACGGTCGATCGTGCCCGCCCGACGCGGCTTGCGAGGTCTTCCTGCGAGAAGGCGAACTCGTCGATGAGCTGGCGATACGCACGGGCCGCCTCGATTGGATCGAGGTCCTCCCGCTGCAGGTTCTCGACGAGCGCGAGCTCGAGCTGCTCGCGATCGGCGAGCTGCCGGACGACCGCCGGGATCCGTTCGAGGCCGGCCATGCGTGCCGCGCGAACCCGGCGCTCACCCGCGACGAGCTGGTAGCCATCGATCGTCTCGGTGACGAGCACTGGCTGGATGACCCCGTGCTCGCGAATGCTGGCCGCGAGGGTGCTGAGGGCGGCATCGTCCATTCGCGTTCGTGGCTGGCGCGGATTCTCGCGGATTCGATCGAGGGCGATGTCGATCGATCCGGAGCTCGCCGGGGCGCGCTGCGGGATCAGGGCCGCGAGCCCGCGTCCGAGTCCCATCGGGCGGTCGCTTCTGACGGTCATGCGGACACCGCGCCGGCGAGGGCCGTCTCATGGTCCTCCACGTGGATCGAAGCCGACAGAGCGCTGGCGACTCCCCCATCGGCTCCATGTGTCGGAGCTTCCGTCGGTGTCCGACCGTCTCGAGCGCGGATCTCCGACGCAAGCGCCGCGTAGGCCTCGGCGCCCTTCGAGGTTGGCGCGTAGAGGTGGATTGGCAGGCCGTGGCTCGGGGCTTCCGAAAGGCGAACGCTCCGCGGGATCACGGTTTCGTACACGCGTGAGCCGAGATGCCTGCGGACCTCGGCGGCCACCTCGGAGCTGAGATTCGTTCGCGCGTCGAACATCGTCAGCACCGCGCCTTTGACCTCGAGCCGCGGGTTCAGGTGATCCCGAACGAGGTTGACGGTCGCCAGCAATTGGCTGAGGCCCTCCAGGGCGTAGTACTCGCATTGGATCGGGATGAGCGTGGAGTCGGCGGCCGTCAGCGCGTTCACGGTGAGCAGGCCGAGCGAAGGTGGGCAGTCAATGAACACGTAGTCGTAGCGGTCCTCCACGGGGTCCAGGAGACGGTCGAGGCGGCGTTCGCGCTGTTCGATCGGCGCGAGCTCCACCTCGGCACCGGCGAGTGCGATCGAAGATGGAATGAGAGACAACCCGGCGATCGACGTGTCGATCGTGAGCTCGTCGAGTGCGACGGCATCGATGACCGCGTCATACACCGAGCGGCTGAGGGTCCGGTCGACACCGAGGCCGCTCGTGGCGTTGCCCTGAGGGTCAAGGTCGATGACGAGGATTCGATCCCCCGCGAGCGCGAGATAGCTCGCAAGGTTTACGACTGTGGTGGTCTTTCCGACGCCGCCCTTTTGGTTCGCGCAGGCGATCGTCTCGCCCACTCAGATCCCCATCCGTCGGTGTCTCACAGGACCCGATTCTACCATCCGGAGGCCCTCTTCTCGTTCGGGCCGCACGTTTCGACCCGGCCGTGCCAGCATCGCAGTGGGCGGTTCGCCACGGATTGGCGGCGCCTCACCCCGCCGCTCCGAGCGGTCGCAGTTTCACGTGAAACAACGACGCGTCGGCGATGAGCGCCGCGAGGCAGATCCGTCAGCGATCCAGGCCACACCGACGGGCGTCCGCCATGCGTTTCACGTGAAACATGGCGCCGGAGCTCGCTCGCGGGCCCTTGCCGGACTGGTTCTGTCGGGTATCCGATCAGGCGATTGCCGCCCCGAAGCGCCCATGGGATACTGCCCAAACGACGCCGGCTTCGCCGTTCGATCGTCGCTGCGAGGGCTCCGGTTCGCAAGCGACCTCCCACAGCTCGCCGAGGACCGATCGCCGCTCATGAGCCTGCTTCTTGCTGCGATCGGAGCGACCGTCACCGCGCTCCTGGAAACAACGCTCGGCCCCCATCTCACGGTTGGAAATGCGAACGTACACCCGGTCCTCGTCGCCGCCGTCATCTGGACCATCGCAGCCGGGATCGACGGCGGGATCGTCTTCGCCTTCGTTGGCGGCCTGGTCCTCGACATCCTCCTCGGGCGGCCCCTCGGCGCCTCGGCGTTTGCGCTCCTCGTCGCTGTCGGCGGCGCCGCTCTCATCGCCCACCCGCTCCCTCGACTCAGGACGCTGGCTCCGATCGTCGCCGTCCCGATCCTCAGCCTCGTCCACTCCGTGCTGATCTACGTGCTGACCTCGGCCGGCCAGGGTCCGGGAGCCGTGGCGGACCCGATCGGTCTGTTTATCCCGGGCGCGATCTACGACGGCCTCATCGGTCTGCTCGTCGGGCCGCTGGCGGTCTCGATCCACGATCGGCGCGCGGTCGTCGAACGGCTCGAGTGGTGAACCGATGACCACCTACGTCGAGGGACGCCCAGCCCAGCCGCGCTCCCTCCTGCGCTTCCTGGTCTTCGGAATCGCGGTGATCCTCGGCTCGAGCATCCTGTCGGTCCGCCTCTTTGCCCTCCAGGTCGGATCCGACGGGCACTTCGCCACCCTGGCGCAGTCCAATCGGACGGTCCAGCAGCCCATCCCGTCGACGCGCGGCCTCATCTACGACCGAAACGGCGTCCCGCTCGTCACGAACGTCGCCTCCTACAGCGTTCGGATCCGGCCCGCTGACCTGCCTGAATCTCGACGCCAGGCGGTCGTGGACATGCTCGCGAAGCTCGTCGGGCTCGATCCGACCGACATCAACGTCGCGATCGACTCGAACCCCGGATCGCGCTTCGACCTCGTGCGCGTCGCTTCAGACGTCGATCCCGACGTCGCGAGCTTCATCGCGGAGTCGAGCTCCGACCTTCCGGGAGTCCAGATCGTCGTCGACACGCGCCGCGCGTACAACCTCGGCCCACTCGTCTCCCAGGTCATGGGGTACACGGGGCCGGTCAACGCCCAGGAGATCGCCACTCTGCGCGCGGCCGGCTACCAGCCCGACGATCTCATCGGGCGGCAGGGGCTCGAGGCAGCCTACGAGGCCCAGCTGCGTGGGACGTACGGTCTCGAGACAGTCGAGCGCGACGCCACCGGACGGCAAGGCCAGGTCCTGCAAGTCGACCAACAGGCGATCGCCGGCGACTCCCTCCGACTCTCGATCGACGTCAACGAGCAGCGGTACGCCCAGCAGGCGCTCCAGTGGGGGATCAAGACGGCTGGCCTCAAAGGTGGGGTCGTCATCGTAATGAACCCGCAGACGGGCGAGGTCCTGGCGATGGTCAGCATGCCGACATACGACGACAACCTGTTCGCTCAGGGCATCTCGAATAAGCAGTACCAGGCCCTGCTGAACAATAAATACAAGCCGCTCATCAACCATGCGATCAGCGAGCAGTACCCGGCGGGCTCGACGTACAAGCTCGTGACGGCCAGCGCGGGCCTGGCCGACCACAAGATCACACCCACAACGCTCATCCACACCGCGGGCTTCCTGCAGCTCGGCGCAGCGAGATTCCACGACTGGAACCCCAACGGGTTCGGCCCCTGCAACCTGAATTGCGGCTTCGGCAACTCGAGCGACACGTACTTCTACCAGGTCGCGGCCCGCGTCGGGATCGACCGGCTCGGCTACTGGGCCAAGGATTACGGCTTCGGCGCGAAGACCGGCATCGATCTTCCGTCCGAAGCGTCCGGAATCGTGCCGACGAACGCCTGGAAGCAGAACACGTTTGGAGCACCCATCTATCCGGGCGAGACCTATCTCGCCGGAATCGGGCAGGGTTACGACGCCGTGACGCCGATTCAGCTCCTCGATGCCTACTGTTCGCTGGCGAATGGCGGCACTCTGTACGAGCCCCGCATCGTGCACGACATCATCGGACCGGACGGCCAAGTGGTCCAGGCGTTCAAGCCCGTCGTGGACCACAAGCTCCTGCTGTCGCCTGCCATTCTTCGGACGATGCGCCATGCGGCCAGAACGGTGGTCACGATTCGCCATACGTACAACATGGTCGACATGCCGATCGTTGTCGCCGGAAAGTCCGGGACCGCCGAGTTCGGGGCGGCGAATGCGACGGGCTCGCTGCCATTCCACACGTGGTTCGTCGCCTTCATTCCGAAGGATCCGTACAAGTCGGCATCGGATCCGGGAGGCTATAAGGCGTCGGAACGCACGGACTCGCAGCTCGCGGTCCTCGCCTTCGCCTACGATTCCGGGACGAAGGGCAATGCCGCAACCGAGATCGTGAAGGCGTATCTCCAGCTCCACTACCACATTCAGAAGGATTACCGGCTACCGAACCTCCTTCGTCGCGGCAACTACACCGTGATCGACTAGGAGCCGCGGATGGGTATTGCGACCGCGCGAGCCGTTCGATCCGGGGGCTGGGCCGCCACCAAGGTCGGCGCCGTCTGGCGCGCCTTCGACCTCCAGATGGCCGTCTACGCCGCGCTGCTGGCGTGCTTCGGGCTGGCGATGGCGTACAGCAACTCCGCTAGCGGCGGCGGCGACATCCTCGCCGGCGGATCCGTGTTCCTCCGGGGCCTCATGTGGGCCGGGATCGCGCTTGTGGTCTTCATCGCCGCGACCGCGTTCGACTACCACTGGCTCAAGACCTTTGCCTGGCCGCTCTACGTCGCCCAGCTCGGCCTCCTTGCCGTGACCCTGGTGATCGGGAGCGGCACGGGCGGCTCCTCGAGGTGGGTCTCGATCTTCGGCCTGCAGTTCCAGTTCAGCGAGATCGCGAAGATTCTCATGATCGTCGTGCTGGCGAACTACCTCTCGGCTCGCCAGGGCAGGCTTGGGTCACTCTGGTCGATCCTCGGAGCCTGCGTCCTCGTCGGCCCGCCCCTCTTCCTCGTGCTGCTGCAGCCGGACCTCGGGACGTCGCTCGTGTTCGCGGCGATCCTCCTCGGGATGCTCTTCATGTCCGGGGCGAGCCTGAAATGGCTTGGCGTGCTCGTCGCAGCCGGGCTCGCCGCGATGCCCCTGATCTGGACCTACATCCTCAAGGACTACCAGAAGGAGCGGCTGACGGCCTTCCTGAACCCGTTGGGCGACATCCAGGGCTCCGGCTACCAGCTGTACCAGTCGCAGATCGCCGTCGGCTCGGGAGGCTTGTTCGGGAAGGGCCTCACGAACGGCACCCAGAACGCGCTCGATTTGCTGCCGGTGCAGAACACCGACTTCGTGTTCGCGATCCTCGGCGAGGAGCTCGGGTTCATCGGCGGACTCGCGGTCATCGGCCTGTTCGTCGCGTTGATCTGGCGACTGCTGACCTGCGCATGGCGCTCGAAGGACCCGTTCGGGACAATGTTCGGCTGCGGTTTCGCGGCGATGATCCTCTTCCAGCTCGTCGTGAACATCGGGATGGTCATCGGGCTCATGCCGATCACGGGCATTCCACTGCCGTTCATCACCCATGGTGGCGCGTCGCTCATCAGCATCGCCGCGGGCCTCGGGATCGTCGAGAGCATCAACATCCGCCAGGGCCGCGCCGAGTGGTGAGGCGGGCCCATGCCCGCGAACGAGATCAGGTCCTGAACGAGTCCTTGTGCTCGGTCGGACGGCCCCGGAAAGGCCGATTGGCGCCTCGGCCGACCGCCAGCTCGCGCAGCACGGTCTCAATCTCGACCTTGAGCCCACGTCCCGCCGGGACTGTGCGCAGCCATTCGAGGAACTCCCGGTCGACGTGGGCGATCTCTCCTACGGACCAGCCTTCATAGCGCCCGAATCCCACCACAGACCCCGATGGGTTCCCCGGCGGCGGCCCCGCGTGCTCTCGGACATATGGCTTCGACGACGTGGCCGTTCCGGTGCGCCGTCGTGCCACCTCCGCCGCTGCCTCGCCACGGTCCCGGTCGTATCGGGCTCGCAGCTCCGCGTCGCCGAGAATCTCCCACGCGGCATTGAGGGCCTTCATGCCCTGCTCGTCGCCAACAAGATCGGGGTGACGCTTCCGGGCCAGCACTCGGTACGCGGCCTGGATGACGTCGGGGTCGGCGGCCGGATCGACCTGCAGGACGCGATAGAGATCGGGGCCTTCGTCAGCCATCGCCTGCATCGCGGGGAAGCTTCAGCCGGTTCATCCTGCCGCAGACTAACAGGGTGGTACCCGAGCTCAACGACGAATCGACCGAGCCGCGCCAGCGTTGGCGGATCGTGTTCGAACGCGCCGCGGACGCGCCCGAGCCCCTGGCGCCGGGCGCGGCGGCCGTCGAGACATTCGTCGCACGCCTCGAGGCCGCCGGCATCATCGTCGCCCGGTCCGGGAATCGCCCACGGCTCACGCTGGCCGCACCGCTGCCGATCGGCATGTCCGGCGATCGCGAGCTGGCCGACCTGTTCACGACCGCCCGCCAGCCGATCGCGCTGGTCCGCCGGGCGATCAAAGGCGCCCTGCCGGCCGGTCACCGGCTCGTCGATCTCCATGACGCATGGCTTGGCGAGCCCGCCCTGGCGGCACAACTGGAGGCGGCGGACTACCGCATCGAGATCGAGCCAGTCGACGGAGGTGCCGCGGTCCTCGCCCAAGCGTGCCAGGCCCTGCTCGAAGCCGAAACGCTGCCTCGAACGCGCACGAAGGGCGGCCGCGACGTCACCTACGACCTTCGACCGTTGTTCGCCGACGTCCGCGCGATCGACGTCGGCCAAACCACGGTTCTGGAGATTCGTACCCGTTTCAGTCCAGAGCGGGGGGCCGGCCGGCCGGACGAGGTCCTGGCGGCGCTTTCGGAGGCGGCGGACCTGCCATTGATCGCCCGCCAGACGAGGCGCACGCGGCTCTGGCTCGCCTCGGAGCTGCCGGCGATTCCCACCTTCGGCTGAGAGCGGAGGGAGCCCCCAGTCGCGGCCTCGCCGGGGGAACGAGAGCGTGACCCCCGGATTCCCTCCGGACGATGCAACGCAGGGCGGGGCGGCGCGTTAGGCAGCCGTTCCGCCATGACGTCTCGTCATGACAGTTCTTGGTAAGGCACGACCCTAGGGTGTCATGATCAACCGACAACAGGCGATCGAGGCCGCCCTGGCTGGGTGGCGTGCGGCCGAGCGCAAGGTTGCCGGTGCCAATGGCGATACAGAGGCTGTCCAAGCCGAGATCGAGCGTCACCGCGGCGAGTTTCAGCGGCTGTCCGCCGAGCACATGATCGACCGTATCGACGCCCTCAGGGATGCGGAGCATCGACGCGCATCCGCGACTCCCTCTACGCATCCTTTTCACCAAGCCGCGCAGGACGAGAAAGCGATCGCGGACGAGATCTGGGAAAGCGCCCGCGAGAGCGATGAGGACACGCCTCAGACGCGCAGCTCAAACTGAGACACGACCGGACGAGTACATGCCGTTGACGCTCCAACGCGCTCGGCAGTAGAATTTCTGTTCGCGCCCCACCCGGTTGGGGTGCACTTTCCTGTCCACAGGCCGCGGTCCGACTCCGCGCGACCGCAAGCGGTGCCCTGATCGGTGCCCCGAGGATCCATGTACGCAGTCATCGAAACCGGCGGGAAGCAGTACCGCGTCGAAGTGGGCACCGAGCTCGAAGTCGAGCTCCTCGACGGCGCAGCCGGCGATTCCATCAAGCTCGAGCGCATCCTGCTCGTTGCCGACGGCGACACCGCCGCGATCGGGCGACCGATCGTCGAAGGCGCCTCCGTCGCAGCCGAGGTGGTCCGTCGCGACCGGGGCGAGAAGCTGATCAGCTTCAAATACCGTCCGAAGGCCCGCCGACGCGTGAAGAAGGGCCACCGCCAGGAGCTCACCATTCTCCGCATCAGCGACATCGTGCTGAATGGCAAGAGCGCCGCCGATGAGAAAGCGGAGGCCGACAAGGCCCGCCAGGCCGAGCGCGCGCAGCTCGAAGCGACGGCACGAAAGCAGGCCGCAGCCGACGCCGCCCTGGCCGCCAAGCTCGCCGCCGACAGCAAGCCCGAGAAGGCCGAGACCGCGGCCGGCAAGAAGGCCACACCCGTGAAGCGCGGCGCGGCCAAGGCCGACGCAGAGAAAGCCGACACGAAGAAGCCCAACGCCAGGAAGGCGGCTGCCAAGCCCGCGACTGGTGCGAAGACGACCACGACAACGAGCCGATCGTCGAAGGCCCCGGCGAAGCCTGCAGCCAGGGCGAAACCCGCAACCAAGGCCGCGCCGAAGCGCGGCACCCCGAAGAAGGACAGCTGATGGCGCACAAGAAGGCCGGCGGGACGTCGAAGAACGGCCGCGACAGCGTCGGTCAGCGACTCGGGATCAAGGCCGGTGACGGCCAGCTGGTCCCGGCCGGCTCGATCATCGTTCGCCAGCGAGGGATGACCTTCCTCTCGGGCGAAGGCACGGGTCTCGGCGGCGACTACACGGTCTTCGCCACGATCCCGGGCCACGTCAAGTTCGAATTTGCCACCAAGACCAAGAAACGCGTACGGGTCGTTCCCGTGGAGACCGCATGAAGCCAGATATTCATCCCAAGTACTACGAAGCCAAGGTCCATTGCGGCTCCTGCGGCACTGAGTGGACCGTCGGATCGACGCGTCCCGAGCTGCGCGTCGACGTCTGCGGCAACTGCCACCCGTTCTATACGGGCAAGCAGACGATCATCGACACGGCCGGCCAGGTCGAACGCTTCCAGAAGCGCCTCGAGCGCCAGGTTCGCGCCGGAGCCTAGTCGGCTGCACCGGCGCGGGGCATAGACTCGCCCGATGGCGCGATTCAGCTACGGCGGCCAGGCCCTGATCGAGGGCGTCCTCATGCGCGGACGAGACGCGATCGCGGTGGCGTTCCGCCACCCGGACGGCCGGATCGTGTGGGCCTCCGAGCCCCTCAACAGCGGCCCTCATGGCTGGCGCCTCGCTCGGGCGCCGCTCGTGCGCGGCCTGATCGTGCTGTACGAGACGCTCGTGGTCGGCACCCGCTGGCTGATCCGGAGCGCGAACATCCAGGCCAGCGAGCAGGGCGTCGAGCTCGGTCGCGGGTCGGTGGCGCTCTTGCTCGGCCTGACGCTCATTGCGGGCATCGGCGTGTTCTTCCTGCTGCCGCTCTTCGTCGCGAGCGTCACGACGTCGAACATCCAGGAGGCCTGGGTCCAGCACCTCGTCGAGGGGCTGATCCGGGTCGGGATCTTCCTCGCCTATCTCGCGTTCATCTCGCGAACCGCCGAGATCCGCCGCGTCTTCCAGTACCACGGCGCCGAGCACATGACGATCCATGCCCTCGAGGCCGGCGATCCGCT
>DAINSJ010000021.1:0-15999 GCA_036741375.1 Candidatus Limnocylindrales bacterium | reverse complement strand
TACCACTGGATCGGCGAGCCCGGCGACACGAGGACGCTCACGTACGCGGACCTCCTGCGCGAGGTCGGCAAGGCAGCGAACGCCCTCAAGGAGCTCGGCGTCGAGAAAGGCGATCGCGTCGCGATCTATCTGCCGATGATCCCGGAGCTGCCGATCGCGATGCTCGCGTGCGCCCGGATCGGTGCCCCGCACACGGTCGTGTTCGGCGGCTTCTCGGCGGAGGCCCTCGGGGGCCGGATCAACGACTGCGGCGCGAAGGTCCTCATCACCGCAGACGGTGGCTGGCGGCGCGGCAAGCACGTTTCGTTGAAGCACCATGCCGACGAGGCGGTATCCCAGGCGCCGACGATCGAGCACGTCATCGTGGTCGATCGCCTTGGCGAGGGCGCCCACATGGCGCCTGACCGCGACATCTGGTGGCACGACATCGTCGGCCGCCAGCCGGAAGAATGCCCGCCGGTGCCCGTCGACTCGGAGCACATGCTCTACCTGCTGTACACGTCCGGGACGACGGCGAAGCCCAAGGGCATCCTTCACACGAGCGCGGGCTACCTGCTCGGGGCGAGCTACACCCACGAGATGATCTTCGACCTCAAGCCGGACGACGTGTACTGGTGCGCTGCCGACATCGGCTGGGTCACCGGCCATAGCTACATCGTCTACGGGCCGCTCGCCAACGGCGCGACCGGGGTCCTGTACGAGGGCGCGCCCGACACCCCGACGTGGGACCGCTGGTGGGAGATCATCGAGGCGTACAAGGTCTCCATCCTGTACTGCGCCCCGACGGGGATCCGGGCCTTCATGAAGCAGGGCCCGCAATACCCCGCCGCCCACGACCTGTCGTCGCTGCGGGTGCTGGGATCGGTTGGCGAGCCGATCAACCCGGAAGCGTGGCTCTGGTACCACGAGCACATCGGCCGCGGGAAGGCACCGATCGTCGACACGTGGTGGCAGACCGAGACCGGCATGATCATGATCACCCCGCTGCCCGGCGTGACGACCACGAAGCCCGGCTCAGCGACGTTCCCGTTTCCGGGCGTCGAGGCCGATGTCATCGATGGCGACGGCAACAGCGTGCCGTTCGGGGGCGGCGGCTACCTCGTCCTGAAATCGCCCTGGCCGGCGATGCTGCGCGGCATCTATGGCGACCCGGAGCGCTACAGGGAAACGTACTGGAGTCGCTTCCCGGGGATGTATTTCGCGGGCGACGGGGCGAAACGCGACGAGGAGGGCTACTACTGGCTCCTCGGCCGGGTCGACGACGTCATGAACGTCGCCGGCCACCGGATCAGCACGACCGAGGTCGAGTCGGCGTTGGTCGACCACCATTCCGTTGCCGAGGCGGCGGTCGTGGGGGCGAAGGACGACATCAGCGGCCAGGCGATCTTCGCGTTCGTGATCCTGAAGGCCGATCAGCAGGCGTCCGACGAGCTGGGGATGCGGCTCCGGGCCCACGTGGCGTCGGTCATCGGGCCGATCGCCCGGCCGAAGCACCTGATGTTCGTGCCGGACCTGCCGAAGACGCGCTCCGGCAAGATCATGCGGCGCCTCCTCAAGGACATCGCCGAGGGCCGCGCCCTGGGCGACGTGACGACGCTCGCCGACGTGGGCGTGATCGAGACGATCCGCGAGAACTCCGGGACCAGCGAGGAGTAGCCGGGCGCGAAGTCCCGTTGGGCGCGATCGCCCCGTGCCTGCTAGCCCTGGATGGGCGCCTTCCGGCCGAAGAGCCCACCGAGCGCGAACCGCGATGCCGCGGCGCGGCGAACGGGCTCGGCCTGGCCCGTGACGAGGAGGAGCCGTTCAGCGAGGTGATCGAAGTCGGCAGTGACCTTCTCGCGCGGGTACTTGTCGATGAGCGTCTTGCCGTCGTTGGCAGCCCAGACGAGGTACAGGCCGGCTGACCGGATCTCGGCGAAGGCGGGCATGCCCGTGGTCTCCACGATGTCTCCGACTGAGATGCCGCTCCCGGCGCGATTGACGACCAGCAGGAGGCGATCCCGCACGCCGAGCTGGTTGGCGACCTCGACGAGCTGCACCGCGGCCCGAATCGCGGGCAGGTCCGGGGTGACCGGCACGATGATCTTGTCGGCGATCGCGAAGATCGCGAGGTTGACGTCGCTGTAGGACGGATGCAGGTCGACGATGATCGAGTCGACGCCGGATCGCGCCTGGAGGAGGGTATCGACCACGCGCTCCGGGTCGAGGTTCGGCAACGCGAGCGGATTCGAGGTGAGCGCGGCGACCCGAACGCCGGAGCTGTGGGCCGTCGCAAGCTTGAGGATCGGCTCGCTGACCTCGCCTTCGACCTCGTCCGCCCAGCCATCGGCGACGGAGCGACCGTTCGGCAGGCCGAGCGAGAGCATCACGTGGCCCGTGACCGTGTCGGCATCGACCAGGAGGACCTGACGACCCTTGCGCAGCTGGAGAGCCGTCGCCAGGTTCGTGGCGATCGTCGTCTTCCCGACGCCGCCCTTCGGATTGAAGATCGCAAAGATCGGGGCATGGGCCGCCCAGGCGGCGTCGACGTGGCCGGATCGAAGCACCGTGTCGGACTCCGCACGATCGTGGGGCTCGACCTGGGCCCGGATGGCCATGGCCTCGACCCGCCAGCGCAGGGTCTCAAACGCGAGCGGGCGCAGCAGGAGCTCGTCACCATCGCGAATCCCGGCCGTCTCGAGCGCGTCGAGGCCATCATTGGTCGTGACGTAGAGGACGGGCATCGGCGTCCCGCGGCGGGTGAGCTCGGCAAGGACCTCGGCGGCCGACCCCGGGTCGTCGGCAACATCCAGGATGGCAGCCGCGATCGGGACGTCCATCGCCGCGAGCTGCGGCAGGTCCCGGGGCCCATCGATGAGATAGGTGGAGAATCCGAGCTCGGTGAAGGCGGCGCCGATCACCTCGCGCTCACCGGGCGGAAGCCCGATCGCGATGTTCGAGCGCGGCGCGAGGCCTTCAATCGTGTCCGCGATGTCCATCAGCGTGGCTCCTTGACAGTGAAGGAGATGACCTCGCCATCGTCGAGGGTCATCTGGGCATCGAATCCGGCGAACGCCGGAACGGCGCGCCGGAGGTCAGTGGTCGTCGCATGCGCGACAGCGAAGACGAAATCGTCGTCCGCGCCGGTGCTGACGCTGACGGAGGTGACGCCGGGCACCCGCCCGAGCGAGCCCTTGAAGGCGGAGATCCCGGCGACGCTCGTGAGACCGCTCACGACGACGCGCGTCTGCTCATTCGCGTCGGTCTCCGCGGCATCGTCCGCGGAGCCCGTATCGATTCCGAGCAGGCCGACGATCTCATCCGCGGACAGATCCTGGGGCGAGTCGATCTTCGGCGCGGTTGCGAGCACGGTCGCGAGGCTGCCCGATGTCCACTCCTCGCCTTCCGCCGGCTCGTGGTCCAGGTCGGCGATCGCCTCGGCCTCCGCCGCGGCGGCGGCATCCGGCTCGAGGCGGGCCTCGGCGACGTCACCGTGGGTGGCATTGGCTGCATCCGTCGCCTCTGCGGCGACCTTCGCGGCCGGGGATCGGCCCGCCGGCGCCTTGGCCCTGGCGGTGCCGTTGTTGCGGTTCGGAGCCTGCCCACGCTTCAGCGGCGGCAGCGCGTCGAAGACGGGCGCGTCTGGCACCTGCTCAGCGAGCGTCGCCAGGCGGGCCGGATCCTGCTCGGCGAGGAGGACCTCGAAGAATTGCTCCATCTCGGCCTCGAAGGTCGTCGCGACCTCCTGGACCTGCTCGACGAGGCGTTCGATCCCGCTCGCGTGGGTATCGGTCTCGCGCGCCAGCTCTGCCCGACGGTCGGCGATGCGCTTCTCGGCCTCATCGCGAATGCGGGCGATCTCCGCCTTCGACCATTCACGGATCCCGATCGCATCGTCGTCGGCGCGCTTCCGGAGCGCGGTAGCCTCGGCGACGCTACCCGAGCGGATCTCATCGATGTGGGCGGTCGCCTCGGCGCGCATGCGGGCCGTGGTCTCCTCGCGGGTCGCCCGAGCAGCGTCGCGCATCGCCTTGACGAGCCCGATGACGAGCGGATTGTCCCGGCGCGACGCGCGAGGGCTCGGCTCGCCGGCACCGTCGGTCCCTTCGACGACCACGGACGGACGAACCGGCGGGAGGGAGGCGTCCGACGCCTGATGCGTCGCAGAGCCGGCCCGATCGACATCCGGCCATGACATCTGGGGGTTGCTCACGGCGGTTGTCGCCTCCTTCGGGGCTCCTCGAGCGGGCACGCTGAATGGGCCTTGACCGAGCTCGTCGACTGCGGGCGCCGGATCGGCCGCTCGCCCCGTGGGCGCGGGGGCGTCTGCCGGCTCCATCGGGGCTCGGTCGTCACCGCTCCACGGGAGGTGGAAGCCGCGTTTCGTCGTGGGCGTCATTTCCTGCGCGAATCCTCGGGACACGGTCGGTTGCGGGATGGTGCGGCCTGTCGATCCGATCGTCGTGGTCCGGTCCGTTCCGGGGTAGTGCGCTAGTGGTACCGGCCGTCGAGGCGGAGGTACCGGGTCGGGTCCGGCACGAGTCGGGGCGGAGCGTCGTACGCTTCCGAACGTGGCAACGCTGGAACAGGCCGAACGGGCGATCGACTTCGACGGGCTGCCGGGCCGCGTCGACCGCCTCGGTCGGGCGCTCCGGGACCTCCGGATCTCGGTCACCGATCGCTGCAACTTCCGCTGCCCGTACTGCATGCCGAAGGAGGTCTTCGGCCGCGATTTCGAGTTCCTGCCGCGCGACGAGGTCCTTTCCTACGAGGAGATCCAGCGCCTCGCGGGCGTCTTCGTGTCGCTCGGGGTCCGAAAGCTGCGAATCACCGGTGGCGAGCCCCTCGTCCGCCGGAACCTGCCGGAGCTCGTGGCCTTGCTCGCCGAGCTCCGGACCCCGGATGGCGAGACCCCGGACCTGACACTGACGACCAACGGCTCCGCGCTGCACACGCTCGCGAAGCCACTCGCCGACGCCGGCCTGCAGCGGATCACGGTCTCGCTCGATTCGCTCGATGACGCGGTCTTCAAGCGCATGAACGGCGTCGACTTCCCGGTGGCTCGCGTGCTCGACGGCATCGCCGCTGCGCAGGAGGCCGGCCTCGCGCCCATCAAGGTCAACGTCGTCGTCAAGCGCGGCGAGAACGAGGCGAGCATCGTGCCGATGGCCCGCTGGGCCCGCGAGGCGGGGCTCGTCCTGCGGTTCATCGAGTACATGGACGTCGGGAATGCCAATGGCTGGCGCGTCGACGATGTCGTGCCCGCTGCCGAGGTCATCGAGCGGATCGGGGCCGAGATGCCGCTCGAGCCGGCGGACTCGGGCTATCGCGGCGAGGTCGCGGAGCGCTGGCGGTATGTCGAGGGCGACGGTGAGATCGGCGTCATCGCGTCGGTGACCCGGCCGTTCTGCGGCGATTGCACCCGCGCCCGGCTCTCGGCCGACGGCAAGCTATATACGTGCCTCTTCAGCGCGGTCGGCCATGACCTCAGGGATCCGCTTCGCGGCGGCGCCTCCGACGCCGACCTCGTCGACCTGATCGCGCGTGTCTGGGGCGGCCGCGACGATCGCTACTCGGAGCTCCGAACCGCCTCAACGAGCCATCTCCCGAAGGTCGAGATGTTCGCCCTCGGCGGCTGAGGCCGCATCCCTCGCCCCAGAACCGCACCGTGGCCCGGTTGTCCACGAATTGTCCACACGACGGTGGATCTCGTGGACGGAGCGGCGGCCTCGGCGTTGAAGTCGTGGATAACCGCGTTGACCCGCCGTTAGGCCTTTCGTAACGTAGGTCTTGCCCGAAGGGGCCGCCAGGGAACGAGGAGCCGAGATCACATCAAGGTTCCTTGGGCCAGGGCCGGTCGCTTCGGGCGCTTCTGTACCCGGTCGCGACGGCATCCTGATGCCGTCCACGGGGCACCTGGCGGGACGCGATCGGCATCCCGGTGTCGGTACTCCCGTCGGGTCGCAGAAGCTGCGGGCCCCGGGCCGTCGACCCCTGGACGTCACCCTAGGTGGCCCGCGCGTCAGGCATCCTTGACCGATGGACCCAACGGCACCCATTCCTCCGGCTGACCAGCCCGCGCGCCTGGACGCGCTCGAGGCCGCCGTCCGCCGCCGATCCGACCTCGTCCCCGAGCTCGGGATCGTCCTCGGATCGGGATTGGGTGGTCTCGCCGCGGAACTCGAGGACGCCGTCGCGATCCCGTTCGTGGACCTGCCGGGCTGGCCGGCGGCCACGGCTCCGGGGCACGAGGGGCGCTTGCTGCTCGGCCGCCTCGAAGGTCGTCCGGTGGCCCTCCTGCAGGGCCGGCTCCATCTCTACGAGGGCAACGCACCGGGCCTCGTGGTCCAGCCGGTGCTGCTCTTCCAGCGCCTCGGCGCGCGGGCCGTGATGCTGACGAACGCCGCCGGCGGGCTCGACCCATCGTTCGGACCGGGCACACTCATGCTCGTCACCGATCACGTGAACCTGACCGGCAAGAACCCGCTGATCGGGCCGAATGCCGACTCGATCGGGCCGCGGTTCCCGGATCTCACCGATGCCTGGAGCCCGAAGCTCCGGTCGCAGCTGGCTGCTGCCGCCGCCGCCGAGCGGGTCGAGGTTGCCGAGGGCATCTACATCGGGCTCACTGGTCCGTCCTACGAAACGCCGGCCGAGGTCCGCCTGTACGCCGGGCTCGGCGGCCACGCGATCGGGATGTCGACCGTGCTGGAATGCATCGCCGCCCGCTGGGCCGGCCTCGAGGTCTGCGGCCTGTCGCTCGTGACGAACGCCGGCGCCGGCTACAGCGGCGAGCCGCTGGCCCACGAGGAGGTCCTCGCCGCCGGGGTGGAGGCTGGCCCGCGGATGATCCGGCTCGTCCGCCGCTTCGTGCGGGACCTCGAGCTCGGTGGCTAGGTGACCGGCAGCGCCCGACCGGCGGCCCGGGCCGCCTTCGCCCTGTCGGCCCACGCCTCGAGGACCTGGTCCTTGTGCGGCCGGATCGGGCAGTGGCCGTCGCGGTTGCCCATCTCGTCGCAGTAGCCGAGAGGCACGCACTTCGGGGCGAGGAACGACCCGAGGAACGGCGATACCGAGAAGATCTCGTGGCGGATCAGCTGGAACAGCCGTCGGATCTCCCACTGGGCCATGGTGCAGAGCCGCAGCCCTGACATATGGATGAGGGCCCGAAGGTTCGTCGTCATGACCAGGTTCGTTCGAGTCGCGTTCGGGAAGACGAAGCGGGCGTCCTCACCGGGGATGCCGGCCGCGACGAGCTCGCCATACAGCTCCATGGAGCCCGCGACCTGGTCCTCGTACTTCTCCCGCAGCGCCTCGTCGTCGAGTTCGGCGATCGTCTGGGGCTCCATCGTTGCAGCCTTCTTGTACGTGACGTAGCGCTGGCTCTGCTGGTCGAACGCCACGCCCGCGCGATGCCGCACAAGCTGGTGCGACAGGGTCCGCGAGACGCCGCTGATCCCGAACGTGAAGACGATGTGCTCGATCGTGCTGCCGTGGCCGGACTCGATGACGCCGCTGATCAGGCGCTGCATCTTCGCCTGGTCGATCTCGCCGTCGACCGCCCGCCGGAAGATCTCCTCCGGCGTGAGCTCCGAGTAGCACGTCCGGCACGCCGTGTAGATGAGCGGGACGTAGTACTGCTCGACGATCTCCTTCGACGGGAAGAGCAGCGTCGCCTTCATCCCGAGCTCGCGACGGCCCGGATTCTTGGGGATTCCGGAGGGTGCTCGGGGCGGGGTCTGGAGGGCCATCCGGCGAGTCTAGAGCGTCCTTCCGGGCAGCGCGTTGGCCGCCGGAAACGCGCCTCGCGAGTCGCCTCCGACCATCGTCACGGACGCCGGGCATCCTCGGTGACGAGGTCGGAGACCGGCGTTTCGAGCGCGTAGGCGACGGCCTCGTCGAGGGTCAGCGCCGCGCCCTCCGCGGCGAGTCGATCGAGGACGTCCGGGGCCATGGCCGTCCGGACGTTCGCTCGGACCTGCAACTGGATCGCATCGTCGACGACGGTCGCGAGCGTCGCTCCGGTCGTGCTGACGAGGTGGCGGGCGGCTCCCCAGAGCCTGGCGCCCCGCTCGGGCTCGCCGATCGTGACCGCCAGGGCCGACAGATCGTCGAGGACGAGCGTCACGCCGGCAGCGTCGCTCGCCGCATGGAACTGCCGGAGGGCCTGGAGCATGTCCTGCCGCGCCTCGTCGAGGCGGCCGAGGCGCAGGAGTGCACCGGCCAGCATGTGCAGCGACCAGGTCTCCATCGTCCGATCGCCGACGCGCCGGAACTTCTCGAGGGCGAGAGCGAACTCCTCCGACCCCGGGTCGGCGTCGAGCGAGAAGTAGCGGAGGTTGCCGAGTCCCCACAGGACGTTCGCCTCGCCTCGTTCGTCCCCGAGCGTGCGGTACAGGGCGAGAGCTTCCTCGAGCAGCGCCCGGCCCTTGCCCTCCGGGTCTGCCTCGCCGAGCTTGACGTCCGCGGAGTCGGGCACGGCGTACGCGAACGAGTCGTTGTAAAGCGCGTTCGCCAGCTCGGACGGGTTCTCCATGGCCCGCCAGATCGCCGCGGCCTCCTCGTACGCGGTGGCCATCGCCTTGATGTCGCCCTGCCACCAGGCGACGCCCCCGAGCGCCTCGAGGAGCCGCGCCCGCAGGATCGGGTCGCGGCGCGACCAATCGGCAGCCGCCATCGCGTCCAGGCGCCGGCGGGCCTCGTAGAGGTGGCCGCGTTTTTGCCAGAACCGCCACGTGTGGAACGCCAGGCCGATGGCGACCTCGCCATCCTCGCGCGCCGCGGCGCGATCCAGGGCGATCCGGACGTTGTCGTGCGCGTGCTCGAACCGCTCGAGCCACGTCCGTTGATCGTCGCCGCTCAGCTGCGCCGCGCCGCGCTCCACATATGCGGCGAACCAGGCGCCGTGGCGCTGCTCCAGCTCGGCGCGCTGGCCACGCCCGTCCAGCATCTCCGTGGCGAATTCGCGGATGGTGTCGAGCATCTCGAAGCGCGGCTCGGCAGGGTCCTCGATCGTCCGGATGAGGCTCTGGTTCGCCAGCGACAGGAGGCCATCGATGACCTCCTGGCCGAGCTCGCTGGCGGGACCGCAGACCGCCTCCGCGGCCTCGATCTCGATGTCGCCCTCGAAGACGGACAGCCGATCGAGGAGCAGGCGACACGCCTCGTCGAGGATGTCGTAGCTCCAGGCGATGGCGCCGCGGAGCGTCTGCTGGCGCTCCGGCAGGTCGCGGGAACCGGCAGCCAGCACGTTCAGCTGGTGCTCGAGGCGGCTCAAGATGGCGTCGGGCGACAGGAGCTTGATCCGAGCGGCGGCGAGCTCGATCGCGAGGGGCATGCCACGGAGCCGCGCGCAGATCGCCGCGACCGCTGGCGCATTCTCGTTGGTCACCTGGAACCCGGGCTTCACGGCGTTGGCCCGGGCGATGAACAGGCGGACGGCCTCGTACGTCCCGAGCGTCGCCAGATCGAAGTTCCGGACCGCTGCCGGCAGCTGGGCTCGTTCGAGGGCGGTCATCTGGCTCGGGTCGGGCGGCGTCGGGAGGCCCGGCACCGGGTACTCCTGCTCGCCCGACACGTGGAGCGGCGCCCGGGAGGTCGCGAGGACCTTCAGGCCGGGCGCGACCCGCAGGAGGTCGGCGACGAGCGGCCCGGCGTCGATGACCTGCTCGAAGTTGTCGAGGACGAACAGCACCTGCTTGCCGGCCAGCCATTCCTCGAGGACCTCGCTCGCTGTGCGCCGGGCGGGCTCGGCGATCCCGACCGCCGCCGCAAGTCTCGAGGGGACGAGGATCGGCTCGCGCACCGTCTCGAGCGCGACGAAGAAGATCCCGTCCGGGAAGTCCTCTGCCGCGTTCGCGGCGACCTGGAGCGACAGCCTCGTCTTGCCCGTCCCGCCGGGTCCGGTCAGCGTCACCAGCCGGTTCGCGGCGAGGAGAGCGCCGGCCTCCTCCTGCTCGCGCTCCCGACCCACGAAGGACGTGAGCTGCGTCGGCAGGTTGTTAGGACGGGCGTCGATCGACCGCAGCGGCGGAAACTCCAGGGCGAGGCCCTCGGCCTCGACCTGCAGGAGCAGCTGTGGCTCGCCGAGGTCCTTTAATCGATGGGCCCCCAGGCCCCGCAGGATGACGCCATCGGGGAGATCCGCGCCGATGAGGCCGCGCACGGCCTCCGACACGACGATCTGGCCCCCGTGGCCCGCCGCGGCGATCCGGGCCGCGCGGTTGATCGCCAACCCGACGAGGCTTCCGCCGGTCTTCGTCGCCTCGCCTGCATTGAGACCCATCCGGACGCGGATCTCGGCGTCCGGCGGCCAGGATTCGGCACCGAGGGCCCGCTGCCCCTCGACCGCCGCCACGAGCGCCGCCCCGGCGCTCGAAAAGACCACGAAGAACGAATCGCCTTCGGTGCCCTGCTCGAGACCGCCGTGCGCGCCGAACGCGGCACGGAGGAGCTCGCGGTGACGCTCGAGGACGGTGGCGTACGCGGCCGTGCCGAGGGCCTGCTCGAGGCGCGTCGAGCCCTCGATGTCCGAGAAGAGGAACGTCAGGGTCCCGGCGGGCGTTCCCGCGTCCATCAGTTGCGCGCCGACTCGGTCACCTCGCGGAGGCGCATCGCGACCCCGCGCAGGATGGCCAGGGTGAGCGCCGGCTGCTCGAGCATGACCGCGTCGAAGTCCCAGGAGGCCAGCGCCAGGCAGCTCGTCGGCACCTCCGCCGCGACCATCGCGTTCCGCGGCATCCGGTCGAGGACCGACAGCTCGCCGAAGAACTCGCCGGCGCCGAGTGTCGCCACGACCGTCCCGTCGCGGACGACGCGCACCCGGCCGGCGATGACGACGAAGAATCCCGTCCCGATCTCACCCTGGCGGGCGATGACGTGGCCGGCCGGGAAGTCCACCTGAGCCGCCCGTTCCGCCAGCGCCGCGAGCCCCTGCGCGTCGATCCCGCGAAACAGCGGGCAGGCGGCCAGCAGCTCGGCGCGGCGATCGTGCGTCAGCCTCTTCCCGTCGTCCATCGGGCGGATCGTACCGCGAGGCCGCATGCAATCGCGCCGAGGATGCACAATCGGGGTTCAGCAATGGATCGCGGCTCAGGACTGCGCCCCGGCAACGGAGGAACGAGATGGCCACGCGTGACGAGATCGCGGACGCGATTGCCAGCATGGCGATCTTCGCCGACCTGGCCCGACCGCAGCTGCTCGGCGTCGCCAGTCGTTTCGAGGAGGCGTTCTTCGCCAAGGACGCCCGCGTCCTCCGGCAGGGGCTCACGGGCTCCGGGTTCTACGTGATCATGGACGGCGAGGCCGACGTCATCGCCGACGGCCAGAAGCGGGCGACCCTCGCCCGGGGCGACTTCTTCGGTGAGGTGAGCGTCCTCCTCGGCGAACCGCCGATCGCCGACATCGTCGCGACGCGGCCGCTTCGGTGCATCGTGCTCGGCGGACCGGATGTCGAGGGCTTCCTCGTCGACCATCCCCGGGTCATGTACCGGATGCTCCAGGCGAGCGCCCGCCGGCTGCGCAACGCCAATCGTCGGGACTGACCGATGGTCGAGCCGGAGCGTCCGTTCCCGCCGGGGGAGTACCCGGTCGTCGTCGTCGGTTCGGGTCCCGGCGGGATCCAGGTCAGCTACTTCCTGTCCCGTCTCGGGATTGATCACGCGACGATCTCCGCGGATCCCTCGCCCGGCGGCATGTTCCGGCGATGGCCGTTCTTCCAGCGCCTGCTTTCGTGGACGAAGCCGTACGCGCCGGCGGAGCGGCACTCCCGGGCCTTCCAGCGCTGGGACTGGAACAGCCTCCTCGCCGCCGAGCCCGAGCTGCGCGGCCTCCAGGCCGAGTTCATGGATGGCTCCTCGGACTTCCCCTCGCGGCCGGAGATGGAGGCGAACCTCAGCGCCTTCGCGGATCGCGCCGGCGTGGCGGTCCGCTACGACTGCCGCTGGGAGCGGACGCGGCGCGAGGAAACCCCCGACGGCGATCGATTCATCGTCGAGACGAGCGACGGCGAGTACCGGGCCCGCTTCCTGATCCTCGCGGTCGGCGTCGCCGAGCCCCACAGCCCCTCGACGCCGGGGATCGAGCTCTCGGTCCACTACGCGGACACCCGCGACGCGCCGTCCTACGCCGGGAAGCGCCTCTTCATCCTCGGCAAGCAGAACTCGGGCTTCGAGCTCGCGTCGGGCCTGCTCCAGTGGGCGAGCCGGATCAGCCTCTCGTCGCCCTCGCCGGCCAAGACGTCGATCGAGACACGCTCGCTCGTCGGTGTCCGGGCGCGCTACGTCCAGCCGTTCGAGGACTCGGCTCTCGGCGGCGGGGTCGACATCCTGTCGGCGAGCATCAAGGCGATCAGCCAGGGAGCGACCGGCCTCCGGGTCGACCTCGAGCGCAGCGACAACGCGATGCCGATGAGCATGGAGGCCGACGAGGTCATCGCCGCGACGGGCTTCACCTGCCCGCTGCGCGACCTGCCGGCCCTCGGCGTCGCCACGTTCGGCCAGGCCAAGCTGCCCGCGCAGACGGAGTACTGGGAGAGCGCGACCGTCCCCGGCATCCACTTCGCCGGCACGATCACGCAGGGCGCCGCCGGGCTCAAGAAGCACGGCATCCCGCCCAACTCCGGCGCCCTCCACGGCTACCGCTACAACGCCCGCGTCCTCGCGAACCACCTCGCGGCGGAGCACTTCGGCGTGATTCATGAGCGACCGTCGATCCGGCCCAGGGACCTCCGCGACCATCTCCTCGCCGAGGCGACCCGCGCGCCCGAGCTATGGCACCAGAAGGCCTACCTCGCGAGCGTCGTATCGGTCGATCCGACGACCGGCATCCTCGACGAGGGCATCGTCCCGCTGACGAACTTCCTCGACGCCGGCGGGTCCGACGCGATCGCGATGACGATCGAGGCCGACGGCACGTCGATCTACCCCGTCGTGTACGTCCGCCAGGGTGATCGCCAGGAGGAGCACGTCCTCGAGCCCGACCCGCTCAACGACTTCGAGGGCGTGACGTACCGGCGTGAGCTCGGTGCGCTCCTCGACCGGGTGGTCCCGGGGGCGTCGGCCGCCTGACGCAGCCCCTCAGGGCGGCTAGGGACGCTCAGCCAGCGGTCAGGGACGCGTCGTCGTCCTCGAGGTCCTCGAACTCGTCCTCGTCGACCAGCTCGACGGAGACGTCCTCCTCGGGCAGGGTCACGAAGCGGTAGATGAGCCAGCCGAGGATCGACCCGGCGAAGGGTGCCGTCAGGTAGACCCAGAGGTGCTGGTAATTGCCGGAGACGATTGCCGGGGCCAGCGAGCGAACGGGATTGACGGACGCGCCGGTAAGCGGGATGCCGACGAAATGGATCATCAAGAGCGTCAGCGGGATCACGAGGACCGCCAGCTGTGGCTCCTTGTTCGTGATCGTCAGGATCACCGCGACGAAGACGGTCGTGAGGATCATCTCGAGGATGAACGCGTTGATGTCGGTCATGGCGAAACCCGTCGGGTCCTGAGCGGACGCCACGGCGGGCTGGTTGAGCGTCGCGGCAACGGCGGCCTTATTGACGAGCAGCAGGATCATCAGCGATGCAGCCAGAGCCCCGATCATCTGGGCCGCGACGTAGCCGATCGCCGACATCCAGTCCACGCGCTGGTCGATCCAGGCGGCCAGCGTGACGGCCGGGTTGAAATGCGCGCCCGAGATGTGGCCGAACATCGCCACGCCCGCCATCAGCGCGAGGCCGAAGCCGAACGGGACGATGAGCAAGGGCGGGAGGCCCTGGAGCCCCGCCCCGACGATCGACAACGAGCCCAATCCGACGAGCACGAAGGTGCCGATAGCCTCGGCGGTAAGCGCGCGGACGTTCATCAGCCCTCCCTGGGGTCGAGCCGCGCATTTGTGGCTCGCCGCGGAAGGATAACCCGTGCCGCCCGCGGTCACTCCGCCTGAGCGGTGCGCAGCGCCGGCGATCGGGTCAGTCAGGCCGCGGCGGGAACGGCGATGGGCTCGTCGTCGGCGAGCTCGAGCGTGATGCCGCAGCTTTCGCAGCGGATCTCATCCTCGAGCGCATCGACGCGAACGATGGCGTCGCAACAGGGGAGCTGGATCTCGGTCATGGGCCGTAGGTTCGGGTGACGGCGTGCCAGCTCGTCTGTCACGATATTTGTCATGCCGCGCCTTTCCCTCGACGTCCCGGCGATCGAGGTCACCGATCTTCGAAAGCGCTACCGGACTGTCGAGGCGCTCGCCGGACTGACGATGACCGTCGGACGCGGCGAGGTATTCGGGTTCCTCGGGCCGAACGGCGCCGGCAAGACGACGACCGTCAAGCTCCTGCTCGGCCTCGCCCGGCCGACAGCTGGGACCGGCAAGGTGCTCGACGCACCGTTGGGCGACCTCAACACCCGGCGCAAGATCGGCTACCTGCCCGAGCTCTTCCGCTACCAGCCATGGCTCAAGGCCCGCGAGGTGCTGAACCTGCACGCGGACCTCATGGGCCTGCCGGGCGCGCAGCGCGGCAAGGCGCTCGACGACGTTCTCGAGCTGGTCGGCCTGACGGACCGCGCGAACGACCTGGTCGGGCGATTCTCGAAGGGCATGCAGCAGCGGCTCGGCCTCGCCGTCGCCCTCCTCGGCGATCCGGCCCTCGTCATCCTCGACGAGCCCACGTCGGCGCTCGACCCGCTCGGCCGAATCGACGTCCGTACGATCATCCGGACCGCCGCAGCAAGGGGCGCTGCCGTCTTCCTGAACTCCCATCTGCTCAGCGAGGTCGAGCAGGTCTGCGATCGCGTCGGGATCATCGACCACGGCCGGGTCGTCGCCAGCGGGTCGCTTGACGATGTCCTCGGCCAGTCGGAAACCCAGGTCCGCGTGACCGGGCTCAAGCCGTCTGATCTCGCCGCGATCGAGCCGTTCGGCCCGCCGAACCTCGATGGAGACCGCCTCTCGGTCCGGCCGATGGATGCTGCCCGGACCCATGAGCTCGTCGCCCTGCTCGTCCGCATGGGCGCCCAGGTGCACGACGTCCGTTCCGGCAGGGGTTCGCTCGAGCAGCGCTTCCTCGAGCTCGTCGCCCGCGACCGCCCGCCCGATGGCACTCCCTCCGCAGCGCGGCTCCGATGATCACCGTCGCCCGGCTCACGATCGGCGAAGCGGCCCGCAAGAAGATCCTGTGGGTCCTGATCATCCTGGCCGTGATCGCCGTCGGGCTCACCGCCTGGGGTGTGAGCCTGCTCGTCAGCCAGGCGCGCGGTTCCGGCATCGACGATCTGAATCTCAAGCTCGGCGTGTCGCAGGTGCTGATCTTCATCGCGTTCCAGTTCGGGTTCATCCTCGCGATGACGGCCGCCTTCCTCGGGGCGCCGGCGATCGCCAACGATCTCGAGTCCGGGATCGCCCAGGCGATGCTCGCTCGGCCGCTGCGACGGTCGTCGTACCTGCTCGGCCGCTGGCTCGGCCTATCGCTGGTCGTCGTCGGCTACACGGCCGCGTCCGGCTTCCTCGCGATCGCCGCGGTGTCGTTCGTCTCGGGCTATCTGCCGCCGAACCCGATCGTCCCAGTCGCCTATCTCGCGGGCCAGGCGCTGATCCTGCTGACGCTGACCGTCGTGCTGTCGGTCCGCCTGCCGCCGATCGCGGGCGGCGCGATCGCCGTCGTCGCCTACGGGATGGCGTGGCTGGCCGGCGTGCTCGGCCACGTCGGCATCGCCCTCGGGACGAACGGCCTTGTTGGGGTGAGCGACCTCGGGCGCGTGCTGCTGCCGACGGACGCGATGTGGCAGGGTGTCGTCTTCGGCCTCGAGCCGTCGCTCGTGATCTCGACGATCGGCCAGCAGCAGCTCGCCCAGGGGAACCCGTTCTTTGCGATCGAGGGGCCGAGCCCGGCCTTCGTCCTGTGGGCCGTGGCCTGGGTCGTGCTCGCGCTCGTCCTGGCGATCGTCCTCCTTCGCCGCCGCGAGCTCTGACCTGCAGCGCTCAGACCACTAGGCGGTCTCAAGTGACCAACGCATCATTCCTCGACGAGGAGTCCTGGCGGTG
>DAINSJ010000020.1:0-16054 GCA_036741375.1 Candidatus Limnocylindrales bacterium | reverse complement strand
TCTGGCCCGCGGCAGCCTGCGCCCCCTGGCCGCCGAGATCGATGTCGTCCTTTGGCCCGTACAGCACCCCGTCGAAGAGGAAGCCCATGACCCCGGAGAACTGGAATCGATGGCCGCCACGGCACGTCGCGTTAGCTGCGAGGTACCAGGCCATCCCGATCTCGGCAGGAACGCCGGGATCTGGCCTGAGGAGTTAAATCGGGCGTCCTTACTTGACGAGCTGGACGCCGATCGCCTTGCTGCCCGTGCCGGACCCCACCCCCGCGCCGACGGTGCCGGAGCCCAGGATGTCGACGAACTTGCCGATGACGCAGGAGGTCTCGCCGTTTCCGGTATCGCACTCGGCTGTGTTGGTGCCGTTCACATAGGCGTCTTCGAGGCCGTTGCAACCCGCGACGGACGGAGCGCACATCTCGAAGAAGGCGAAGCTCGGCATGCGGTACCACTGATTCTGGCCGTTGCCACCGAGCGCACCGCTCGGACAGCCGTAGTCCGGCCCGGTCACGATCGCCGGGTTGGTGTTGTCGGGATCCGCCTGGTTGATCGTTGGACTGCACGTGAGGTCGAACTGCGGGATCAGCACGACCTGGCCGTCGTAGCTGCGCAGGGCATCCTCGACGGACACGCTGTTCGGGTTGCCCGTCGATGTCGTGTATTGCCACGACGGCAGGTTGATCGCCGGGTTGTCCGGATTCAGGATCGAATCGGCGAGCTCGGGCGTCCCGCCGCCCGGCGGCGTCCAGTCGAGCCACCCGACGTTGCCCGGCCCGTTGGCGCAGAGCCCGATCTTGTAGACGACCCCGAACTGCCACGGTGACCCCGTGTTCACGGGCGCGTTGTTCCCGTCGCAGCCGAGGATGTTCACCGGGATCGCGACCGGCAGGATGGCGCACGCGTTGCCCTGGGTCGAGTCGCAGTAGCCCTGGAGGTAGCCGGCCACCGCCGTCGCCCGCGTGTTCACGGTGAAGGTCTGGATGTTCATCGCTCGGGCGACGTAGGTCTGGATGACTTTCTGGCCGATGATCAGGACACCGGCAACAGGCCCAACCTGGAGGCTCGGGCAGTCCGGCGTCGTGGCCGCACCGCCGGGCAGCACGTGCGACAGGTTGCCGACCTTGAGGGCCAGGGAAAGATCCTCGGTGCTGCCGCTCAGCGCGGCGGTTCCGTCGGCCTTGAGGGGGATCCCACAGACGTCCGTGTAGTAGGCAGCCAGGATCGTCATGTCGTTCGCCGCGGCGGTCGACTGGATCCGGTCATTGATCGCGACGTCCCAGCCGCCGCTGGGCGCCGACGCTCCTGCGAGGCGCTCCGCGAGGATGATCGCCCCGGCCTCCGATGCGGCATCCGCCCCCGTCTGGGTGATCCGTTGCTGGGTGAAAAGGTTGCCGCCGTCGACGATCAGCGCGACGAGCGCCACCGCCGCGAGGATCACGCCGAGCATGACGACGAGCGCCTGCCCGGAGTCGCGATCGCGGCGTCGAGAGGCGGTGGGCACGGTTGGCTCGTCTGGGGGTTGGCGCCTCACGGGAACACTCGCTCGACCGGCATCTTCGAAACCGCGGTCATCGTGATCGGGCCAATCAGCGTGGTCGTGAGGGACGTTGCCGGGGTGTACTGGTAGGTCACGGTCACGGCCGCGATGCAGCCGACGTGGACGACCGAGGTGCACTCGAGCGTGGTGCCCGACGGCGCGGTGTACGTCACCGAGATATCGCCGCTGTTGATGTGCATCTGCGAGGTCGCGGCCATCACGCAACCCCAGATCGACCAGTGCGCATCGAGCGGATTCTCGACGGGCCGGCTCTCATTGCATTCGGTGTGGGCGCTGATCTGGTTGACGGCCGCGACGCGAGCCCCCTGGCGGGCGGCGTTCGTGAGCGTGTTCCAATCGCTGACCGCTCGCCCGATCTCCAGGAACGAGATCAGCACGAGCACGATGATCGGAAAGACCAAGGCGAACTCGAGGAGCGCCTGCCCACCTTCCCGGTGGCGTCGCCCGGGGCTCACGGTGTCACCGTCATCGTCGACGTGCAGGCGACCGAGGTGTTTGCCGCTCGGCTCTGGTGCCCGACCTTGTAGTTGGGGGGCACGAGCGGGTTGAAGATGAGGTTGGACGCGACGAACCCGGCAAGCCGCCACTCGTTAGCTGCCGCGTTGCTCTCGACGTTGATCAGCGACGGCACCGTGCATGTCGGTGCCGGGGTCGGGGTCGGCGCCGGAGTGGGGGTTGGCGTGGGCGTTGGGGCCGGGGTCGGCGTGGGAACAGCCGGGGTCGGCGTGGGATCGGGAGTCGGCGTCGGGGTCGGCGTCGGCGATGGTGACGGCGTCGGCGATGGTGACGGCGTCGGCGTCGCGACCGGGATGCCGTCGATGATGCCGCTCCGGATCGGGAACGCCGCGGTGGCGCTCACGTTGAGCGGGCTCCCGACGAGGGCGCTGATGACAGGCGTGATGAGCGAGAAGGCGCAAGTGATCTTGACGACGACCGGCGAGCCGATCCCGGTGCCGCTCGGAAAGCTTGGGTCGGGCACGGGCGATTGGAGAACGCAGTTGACGCCGGCGGCCTCGTTGTGGACGAGGTTCGCGTAGGCAGCCTGCACGCTCAGGTTCGCGGGTGCTGTCCACGCCGACGGATTCATCGCGGCGAAGTTGGCCGCCTCGCGGGTCGCATTGTTCAGGGTGAGCCAGCCGAGGAAGACGCGCCCGAAGTCGACACCGAACAGGACCAGCAGCATGACGAACGGGATCGTGAGGGCAAACTCGGTGAGGCTCTGGCCACGCCGCGACTCGCTGTTGCGAGGCGAATTTGGGCGGCGCGCGAAGTGCATCCTGGTTCGATCCCCTGTTGACCCGGGTCGCGTCCGTCGGCGGTTCGAAATCGATCGGCTGCGAGCTCCCAGATCGTCGACGAGCACGCCCTTGCAATGCCCTTGCATCAGACGACGCAAAGGTCCTGTGTGCGGAAGTGTGGGGCCCGGTAGCACCGCTTCGAAGGAACCGGTGGTACCAGTACTCGTGGCCATCGGACCCTGGTCACGACGGACCTCGGACCATGCGAAGGGTCCATCGCGACCGATGGGCCCCTTGAAACGTGCCGCTGTCGCGGCTACTTGATGAGCTGGACTCCGACCGCCTTGTTGCCGGTGCCGGAACCGTAGCCTGCCCCGACAGTGCCGGAGGAGAGGATGTCGACGAACTTGCCGACGAGGCAAGACGTCGCCCCGCTTCCGGTGTCGCACTCGGCCTGGTTGTTGCCCGAGATGTACGCGCCGGAGAGGCCATTGCACTCGGGCATCGACGGATCGCACAGCTGAAAGAAAGCGAAGCTCGGCATCCGGTACCAGACGTTCGTGCCGCCGCCACTGCCAGTGTCCACGGGGCAGCCGTAGCGCTGCGGCGTGTTGATCGCCGGCGCCGAGCTGTCCGGGTCCGGCGCGGTGCCGGGAGGGTCGCAGATCTGGTCGTACTCGGGCACGAGGACGACCTCGCCGTCGTGGGTTCGCATCGCCTCTTCGACGGACAAGCTGCAGCTGCCGCCACCGCCGTTGGTGTTGCCGGACTGGGTGACGAACTGCCAGGACGGCAGATCGATCGATGGGTTGTCGGAATTGAGGATCGAACAGACCAGCTCCGATGAGCCGCCGGCCGGCGGCGTCCAGTCGAGCCAGCCCACGTTGCCGTCCGCGGTCGAGCACAGCGGAATCTTGAGGACGACGTTCCACGTCCAGGGCACGCCGGTGTCGGTCGGCTGATGAGTGCCATTGCAGGAGATCGCATTGACGGGGATCGTCAAGGGCAGGACTGAGCAGGCGTTGCCCTGGCTCGCGTCACAGACGCCCTGGAGATAGCCCGCGACGGCGGTCGCACGCGTATCGACCGTGAACGTGGAGATGTTGATCGCCCGAGCCACGTAGGCGGCGACGGTCTTCTCGCCGAGGACCAGCACCCCGGCCACGGGACCAACCGTCAGGCTCGGGCAGTCCGGTGTGGTCGCCGTGCCGCCCGGCAGGCTTCCACTGGCGTTGCCGACCCGCAGGGCTGACGCGAGAACTTCCTTGTTCTGGGCATCCACGGCCTTCGTACCGTCCGCCTTGAGGGGAATGCCGCAGATGTCAGTGTAGTAGGCGGCTTTGATCGTGATGCCATTCGCGGTCGCTGACTGGGCCAGCTTGGCAGCGATCGTGGCGTCCCAGCCACCGGCCGGTGTCGGCAACCCGGCGAGCCGCTGGGCGAGGATGATGGCACCCGCCTCGGACGTGGAATCGGCGCCGGTCTGCGTCTCGCGCTGCTGCGCCATAACGTTGCCCCCGTCAATGATCAGCGCGAGCATCGCCAGCGACACGAGGATCACGCCGACCATCACGACCAGCGCCTGCCCGGACTGACGGTCTCGCCTGCGGGACCTTGCGCCCATGCTGTTCTCCTTCAGGTCAGTTGCGCGTTCCGGTGCTACGGGAAGATCCGCTCGACCGGCATCTGCGAGGTCGTGCGGAGGAGGATCGAACCGACGATTGAGCCGGCGACGGGGGTGATGGGCTGGAACTGGTTGGTCACCGTCACGGAGGCGATGCACCCTACGTGGACGACTGGTGAGCAGTTGACGATCGTATTGGGAGGGGCGGTGTACACGATCGAAACGTCAATCGCGTTGACGCCGATGCTGGCTCCCGCCGCCATCGCGCAACCGCGAAAGGTCCAGTGCGGCGCGGCAGGGTCCTCAATCGGCCGAGTTTCGTCGCACTCGTAGGGCCCGGGGGAGGCTGGATCCAGCTGGTTCACGGCGGCCGTTCGCGCGGCCTGACGAGCCGCGTTGGTGAGCGTGTTGTAGGAAAACACGGCGCGGCCGACATCGATGAACCCAAAGGCGAGCAGGACGATCACTGGGAACACGAAGGCGAACTCCACGAGCGCCTGGCCCCTGTCACGTCGACGCCGCCCGATCTTCATGGCGAAACCGTCATCGTCGAGGTGCATACGACCGATGTGCTCTTTGTCAGACTCTGATTCTTGATCGTGTAGTTGGGTGGCACGAGCGGGCTGTAGAGGAGGTTGCTGGCCGTAAAGCCCGCGCCCGTCCAGGTCGCGCCGGCCGCGCTCGTGTCCTGGTTCTTCATGTTCGGGACGATGCACATCGGAACCGGCGTTGGCGCCGGATCGGGCGACGGCGGCGCCTGAGACGCGGGCGGCTGGGATGGGGCAGCGGTTCCCTGGGGCAGCCCGGATGACACCGGGATCCCGGCAATAACCCCGCTGCGGATCGGGAACGATGCCGATGAGCTGACCGAGATCGGGCTGCCGATGAGGTTGCCGATCACCGGCGTGATCAGCGAGAACCGGCAGGTGATCGAGACGATGGCCGGTGAGCCAATGTCAGTGCCGTTCGGGAAGGTGGGTGCCGGGAGTGTCGCCGGCATCGTGCAATTGATGCCGAACGACTCGGATCCGATCAGTCGCACGAACTCGGGATGCGACGCCGCGTTCGCCGGCGTTCCCCACGCCGTTGGATACAGGGCCGCATAGTTAGCGGCCTCACGGACCGTGTTGTTCAGGGTGACCCAGCCGAGGAAGACCCGTCCGAAGTCGATCCCGAAGAGGAGCATCAGCAGGACGAGGGGAACGCTGATCGCGAATTCCACGAGGCTCTGCCCGCGCCGCGACCCGTTGCTGCCAGGCGTCTTTGGCCGGCGGTCGACGTGCATCTGGTTCGATCCCCTCTTGACCGGGTCTCGTTCGCCGCGGTTCGATCGATCCGCCGCGAGCTCGCAAATGGTCGACGAACGCGCCCTTGCAATGCCCTTGCACGAGACGAGGCAAAGGTCCTAGGGGTGGAGTGGGGGGGGTGCCCGAGCCCCGAGCCGAAGAGCCCTGTGGTACCAGTACTTAGGGGCGCCGAGCCCGTTCGTGGCGCGGCCGAGCAACGGGCGCATCAGGCATCTCGCGTTCGCGTTGCCGGACCGGTGACATGCGAACGGCTCGTCCTGACTGTCGGCGGCAACGCCGCTGCCTGCAGGCTCGAGCCATGATTCGCTGGCTCGTCCGGTTCATCGTCTATCGAGTCTTTGGGAGTCGTTTGCTCCTAGGCCTCGCGATCCTGCGGTTCGTCCAGGACCGGCTTTCGCGGAGGATTCGGCCGCGAGCCGATTACCAGCCCTCGCAGGGCACGTCGCAGATCGAGAAGCGCGAGCCGCGATAGCGGCGCCAGCCGCGGGCGCACGACCGGACGACCGGCGATGCGTTCCCATTGACCCAGCGAGTGCCGCGAGGCCGACCGTGAGGTGTTCCGGGCCGTTGCGCCGAGAACCATGACCTCGCCAAGACCCGCGGAGCGTGTCGGTAGCAGGGCGTCGCTGGGCATCGTTCGCCCGGAGATTCGCCGGGCCCGCGGAGGGGAATCAGGCTCGCGGCGGCATCGCCACGATGTCTCGATCCTCCGGGTGACGCTCGAAATGGGAGGCGAAGAAGGGGCATCGAGGCGTGATGGATATCCCGGCAGCTCGTGCGTCGTCGATCACCCGGCGGACCAGCGCCGAGGCGATCCCCTGGCCACCGAACGCCGGCTCGACCTCCGTGTGGAGCGCGACCAGCCGATCGCGGACGCGCCGGTAGTCGACCCAGCCGGCGACCGTCGAACCGATACGCGCTTCGTAGCGGTTTGCGTCGGGGACGTCGACGATCTCGATGGGACTCCTCTCAGGCACGACCGAACGATAACCGCCGGCGGCCTGACTCCGGAGCGGCCGGGTCAGGCGGCCTCGGACTCGAGCGTCGCGCCGCGCTCGTGGCGGTCGAGCTCCGGGTAGGCGCGCGCCACCGCCAGGACCCCGAGCAGGCAGAGCACGCCGCCGCTGATCGCCGACAACTGGGCCCCGATGACGCTGGCCACGGCCGCCGCCTCGATGTCCCCGATCCTCGGTCCGCTGGTGACGACGAGGACGTTGATGGCGCTCACTCGGCCGCGCAGCTCATCGGGGGTGCTGAGCTGCATCACGCTGGAGCGCAGGACGGCTGAGATCACGTCGGCAGCCCCGGCGATCGCGAGGAACACGAGCGCCAGCGGGAACGAGAACGTCGAGAGCCCAAACAGGGCGATCGCGAGACCCCAGACCCCCACGGCGACGATGATCCCGCGGCCGACGCGCCGGATCCGGGTCACCGAACCGGAGCCGGCCACGCCGAGGAATGCGCCGATCGCCACGGCGCTGTTGAGCAGCCCCACGCCGAAGGGACCGACGCGGAACACGTCGAGGGCAAGGGCCGGGAACAACGCCGAGGGGAACCCGAAGATCATGGCGTTGAGATCGATGGCGAACGTCGACAGGATCACCCGCCGATTTCGGACGTATCGCAGCCCCTCACGGATCGCCTCGAGGCCGGCTCGCGAGCCCGCGACCAGCGGCGGGATCGCCGGGAGGGCCGTGATCGCAAGGATCGACACGGCGAACGAGACCACGTCGACCGCGTACGCGCCGGCAACGCCGACGGTCCCGAGGATCAGGCCGCCGATCGCCGGTCCGATGACCGAGCCGGCGTTGAAGCTCAGCTGGCCGAGCGCGATGGCCGCCGGCAGCCGCTCCGGTGGCACGAGACGCGGCACGGCCGAAGAACGCGTCGGGGCGTCGACAGCCTGGAAGGACGCGGCAATCGCGGCGATCGCGAACAGGAGGGCGACCGGTGGTGGCCCGCCGATCGAGACGAGGACGAGCGCCGCGCTCGTGGACGCGAGCCCGATCTGGGTGACGATGAGGAGGCGACGCCGATCCACGGCGTCGGCCAATGACCCGCCCGCCAGCGAGAACAGCAGCAACGGCACCAGCTGGGCGATCGTCAGCCCGGCGATCGCGAGCGTGGAATGGGTCAGGACGTAGACCTGGTACGGCAGCGCAACCCGTGTCACCTGGTTGCCGATGACATTCACGCTCTGGCCGAGCCACATCAGCCGGTACGACGGAAAGTCGCGGAGAGGCGAGACGTCGAGCAGCACGTGTCGGAGGCGGGGTCTCCGCCCGCCCGTCACGCCGGGGGCTCCGGCTCTTCGATATCGGGCAGCAGCAGCGACCCGGTGATCAGCCGCGAGCCGCGGCCGTGGGTCATGAAGCTCCACGCCCATCGGACCAGCACGACGATCCGGTTGGCGAAGCCGATGAGATAGGCGATGTGGATGCCGAGCCACAGCGCCCAGGCGACGATCCCGCTCTGCCTGCCGAACGGTCCGAGCCACGGGATGTTCGTCACACCGGCGAGGCGGCCGATGACCGCCACGTCACCGCGGTTCACGTAGTGGAAGGGCGCGATCGCTTCCCCCGAAGCCCGCGCCCGGAGGAGCCGGGCGGCGTAATGGCCCGCCTGGATCCCGCCCTGCGCGACGCCCGGCACGGGCTTGCCGGCTGGCCCACCGGGCTGCACGGCCGCATCCCCGAGCACGAAGATCTCGGAGTGTCCGGGAATCGTGAGATCGGGGCCGACGAGAATGCGGCCGGCGGAATCCGCCTCCGCGCCCGTGGCTCCGGCAACGATCTTCGCGAATGAGCTCGCCTGCACCCCGGCGGCCCAGAGGACAGTGCGGGTCGGAATTCGCTCGTCCAGGTCGGCGACCGTGACGTCGACCCACATCTCGGTGATCCCGACGACCCGCGTCTTCGTTCGGACGGTCACCCCGAGACGGCGCAGCTGGCGCGCGGCCGACGTCGATCGATCGGCTGGGTAGGTCGGCAGGACCCGGTCGAGCGCTTCGACGAGCAAGATCCGGGCGTCCGGCGGGTTGATCGACCGGAAGTCGCGCCGAAGCGTGTCGTTGGCAATCTCTCCAAGAGCACCTGCGAGCTCGACTCCGGTCGGGCCCCCACCCACCACGACGAACGTCATCCACTCGGTCCGTCGTTCGGGGACGGCCTCGCGCTCGGCGGCCTCGAACGCGAGGAGGATCCGGCTCCGGATGGCGGTCGCGTCGTCGATCGACTTGAGACCCGGTGCGAACTTCGACCAGCCCTCATGGCCGAAGTACGAGTGGCGAGCCCCGGTCGCGGCGATCAGCGTGTCGTAGGCAAGGGGGCCGCCATCTGACAGCGAGACCTCTCGGCGGTCGGCGTCGAGGGCGACTGCCTCGCCGAGGAGCACCGTGGTGTTCGTCGCCTTGCGGAGGATGCTTCGGAGCGGCTGGGCGATCTCACCCGGAGACAGCGCTCCGGTGGCCACCTGGTACAGCAGCGGCTGGAACAGGTGGTGATTCCGCCGGTCGACGAGCGTCACCTCGAACCGCTCGTCCGAACCGAGGCCCCGCGCGGCGTTCAGGCCCGCGAACCCGCCGCCCACGATCAGGACGCGGTGGGGCATGCGGCCACGAGCGGGTTCGCTCACGAACGGGGCGTCAAGGACGCGCGATGCGTCGGGCTCAGGCGTCTCGCTCGGCCATCTCCGAGCGCACCGCGAGCGTCGCCTGCGCGGCGGCGAGCCGGGCGACGGGCACGCGGAACGGCGAACAGGACACGTAGTCGAGGCCGATCCTCTCGCACTTCGCGATCGACTCGGGATCGCCGCCGTGCTCGCCGCAGATGCCGATCTCGAGGCCGGGGCGTGTCGCCCGGCCCTTGTCGACCGCGATCTTCATGAGACCGGCGACGGCGTCGTCGAGCGTCTGGAATGGGTTCACCGGCAGGATCTTGTCCTCGACGTACTTCAGGAGGAAGCCGCCCTCGGCGTCGTCGCGGCTGTAGCCGAACGTCATCTGGGTGAGATCGTTCGTGCCGAAGCTGAAGAACGACGCCTCGCGGGCGATCTCGTCGGCGGTGAGGGCGCCACGGGGCACCTCGATCATCGTCCCGAACTTGTAGTCGAGCTGGAGGCCGCCTGCCGCTTTTGCGACTTCGGCCGCCTCGGCCTCGAGGATCGCCTTTGTAGCCGCGAGCTCGTTCACGTGGCCGACGAGCGGGATCATGATCTTCGCGATCGGGTGGCCGCCGGCCTTCGAGACCGCGATCTGAGCGTTCAGGATCGCCCGTGTCTGGACCTTCACGAAGTCCGGGATCATCAGCCCGAGGCGGACGCCGCGCAGCCCGAGCATCGGGTTTTGCTCGTGCATCGATTTGATGGTCCGAAGGAGGTCCTTGTCCTCCTGCGATGCGCCGCCCGCGTCCTCAGCCCGGGTGACCTTCACGAGCTGGTCCTCGAGGTTCGGCAGGAACTCGTGGAGCGGCGGATCGATGAGCCGAATGACGACCGGCAGACCGTCCATCGCCTTGAAGATGCCCTCGAAGTCGCCCTGCTGGAGCACCTCGAGCGTGCGCATCGCCTCGTCGAAGGTCGCGATCGCAGCCGTCTCGTCGGCGTCGAGCGTCACCTCGGCCGCAGCCTTCTCGGCGGCGTCGAGGCTCTCGCCCGCCGCGACCTTGGCCTCGGCAGTGGCCCGGGCGTCTCGCCTGGCCTTCGCCCGAGTGGCCACGTTGGCGACGAGGATGGCGCCGCGGACGATCTCGAGTCGCTCCCCTTCGCGGAACATGTGCTCCGTCCGGCAGAGGCCGATGCCCTGGGCCCCATAGCCCCGCGCCTGGGCCGCCTCCTCGGGCTTGTCGGCGTTCGTCCAGACCTCCATCCGCCGGATCCGGTCGGCCCAGCCGAGGATGTGCTGGAGCTCGGGCTGATCCTCGAACCGGGCTGCCATGGTCGGCAGCTTGTCGAGGAACACTTCGCCGGTGGTCCCGTCGAGGCTGATCCAGTCGCCCTCCTTGAAGGACAGCTCGGAGAGCGAGCTGCGGGCGAACTTCGACGCGTAGTCGATGACGAGCTCGGCACAACCGGCGACGCACGGCTTGCCGATCTGGCGCGCGACGACCGCGGCGTGGGAAGTTGCCCCGCCGCGCGCCGTGAGGATCCCCTGCGCGACGGCCATGCCGTGGAAATCGTCCGGCGACGTCTCGATCCGGACGAGCACGACGCGTTCACCGCGAGCAACCCAGTCGACGGCGTCGTCGGCGGAGAACACCACTCGCCCGACGGCCGCGCCAGGTGATGCATTGAGGCCTTTCGCAACTCGGCGGGCGCCGCCGCGCGCCTTGAGGTCGAACTGATCCCGCAGCAGCTGGTCGACCTGCGCCGGCTCGATCCGCCCGACCGCCTCCTCCTCGGAGATGAGGCCCTCCTCGACCATGTCGACGGCGATCTTCACGGCCGCAGCCGCGGTTCGCTTCGCATCACGGGTCTGGAGCATGTACAGGTGGCCGCGCTCGATCGTGAACTCGAGGTCCTGGACGTTCCGGTAGTGCTGCTCGAGCTGCTCACCGATCCGGCGGAACTCGTGGAACGCCTCGGGCATGTCGCTCTCGAGCTGGCTGATCTTCGCCGGGGTCCGGATCCCCGCGACGACATCCTCGCCCTGGGCGTTGGTCAGGTACTCGCCGTACAGGATGTTCTCGCCGGTGTTCGGATCGCGGGTGAAGGCGACGCCGGTCCCCGAGTCGTCGCCCATGTTGCCGAAGACCATCGTCACCACGTTCACCGCCGTCCCGAGGTCGTGGGCGATCTTCTGGCTGTTCCGATAGTCGTTGGCGCGCTTGCCGAACCACGACGCGAACACCGCCTTGATCGCGAGGTCGAGCTGCTCGTAGGGATCGGTCGGAAAGTCGCGACCGGTGTCGTCCTTGACGATTTTCTTGTACTCGGCGACAAGGGCCTGGAGGTCATCGACGGTCAGGTCCGTGTCGCGGGCTTCCCTGCCGTGGGCTTCCTTGCGGGCCTCGAGCGGCTCGTCGAAGCGCTGGGCCTTCACGTCCATGACGATCCGGCCGAACATCGCGATGAACCGCCGATAGGCGTCCCAGCCGAAGCGCTCGTTGCTCGTGAGCGCGATGAGGCCGTGCAGCGTCTCGTCGTTCAGCCCGAGGTTGAGGACGGTGTCCATCATCCCCGGCATCGAGAACTTGGCGCCCGACCGGACGCTGACGAGGAGCGGGTTCTTCGGGTCGCCGAGGCCCTTGCCCGTTCGCTGCTCGACCTCCTTGACGGCTTCGAGCACGTCGTCCCAGAGGCCGTCCGGGAGCTTCTCGCCCGCCTTGAAATAGTCGTTGCAGGCTTCGGTCGTGATCGTGAAGCCGGGCGGGGTCGGGAGGCCGGCGAGGGTCATCTCCGCCAGACCGGCGCCCTTGCCACCGAGAAGGTCCTTCATCCGGCCGTGGCCCTCGGCCGTGCCGTCGCCCCAGGCGTAGATGTATCGCTTGGCGGCCTTGTGGGGCCGTTCGGGGGCGGTCACGGTCGTCTGGGCCATGCTGGCGGAGCCTCCGGCTGGAGCGGGCCGGGCTCAGCCGGCCACGAGCAGATCGTGTTCCCGAGGATTGTAGCCGGGCCTCACGCGGGGGAGCGGCGGCCCGGTACCCGGCCGGTGGGCGGTCCGCCTGTCTACACTTCCGGGAATGACGCTCGCCGAGCCCGATACCCGGGCGATCGACCCGGACGCGCCGCAGTACAACGCGTCGCTCATTGCCCGCTCGGACGCGACCGAGAGCCTGGCCTCGTTCTTCGTGAAGTTCGACGGCGAGCCGACGCCCTTCGAATCTGGCCAGTACATGACGATCGGCGTCTTCGCCGAGGGCAAGCTCGTGCAGCGCCCCTATTCGGTCGCCTCCGACCCGGCAGTGGCGGGCTCCGACGGGTACGAGATGTATGTCCGCCTCGTCGAGGGCGGGCTGTTCACGCCGCTGCTATGGCGGCTCCCGATCGGGCATCGCATGCGGATGATCGGGCCGAAGGGCAAGTTCCTCCTCGAGCCCGAGGACGACCGGACGCATCTCTTCATCTCGTCCGGAACGGGCAACGCGCCCTTCATCTCGATGATGAAAGGGATGTTGCGCGTCGGTCACCCGAGGCCGGCGGTGTTCCTCAATGGGGTCTCGTACGTGTCCGACCTCGGGTACCGGGACCTCGTCGAGGATTGGCAGGCGACGGGCGGCTACCCCGTGACGTATGTGCCGACCGTCTCGCGGCAGCGCGCACCGGAGAATGCCGGCTGGACCGGCCGATGGGGCCGCGTCGAGTCGATCGTGGAACCGGTCTTGGACGACCTGGGCCTGACCCCGGAGAACACGATCGCCTACATCTGCGGCAACCCCGACATGATCCTGGCCGCCGAGGAGATGCTCCTCGCTCGTGGGTTCCCCGAGCCGCAGGTCAAGAAGGAGCTCTACTGGCCGAAGGGCAAAGAGCCCCGGGGCGCCGCGTCCGAGTAACCGGCTCACGCGCCACGTGCCCGATTCGGTCGCGGCGCCCTCGGCGCGGCCCCCCACTCGTCACGTAGCAACCGGGGTGCTGCGCGACCGACGGAGCCGGTTATTTTCAGTCACTCAGCAACCGGGGTGCTATCTGAATGGGGCTTCATACGTTTCGTGGCATTCCCGGTCGAGAATCTCTGTCCCGCAGCACGGTCACTCCTAATTGAGAAGAATCTGAGGCCGGCCAAGGGCCCGACTGGCTCCCGGAGCCACCGTCGCACGAGCGGGCCCCGATCCGGGAATGCCACGCCCAGACTCCCCTCGTGCGCGGTAACCCGCCGTCTGTTGGTCGCGGACTCAAGAACGATCAACATCCGACTCACAGTTGCCGGCCTCCAGCCAAATCGTTGCATCACGATCACCGGTGCCAGACGTGCCTTCACGTCAAGGCGGCGAATCGTCTCATCGACCCTCGTCAGCTCGGTCTTGATCTCAACGATCAGCGCTGCTACAGCGGCCCGGTTCAGGCCGAGCGTGTCGATCGACCCACGATCGCCGTACTCGTTGAAGGTGACCTCGACGTGGACGTCCCAACCGAGCCGCCCGAGCTCGTTGGCAACCTGACCGACCAGTTGAGCGTGACGCTCGTCGATGATGCGGTCCACGGCTCCGCCTCGCCACGTGACTGTTCCCTCCAAACGTGCCTCGACGGCCTCGAAGACTCGCCGAACCGCCTTCGTGGAGAGCGTGGCGAGATGGCCGCGTTCGATGAGCGAGATCAGGGTCTGGGAGACTCCAGCCGCCTCCGCCACGTCCGACTGACGCATCCCGCGGCGTCGTCGGAGTGCGCGGAGCAGTCGGCCGATCCGGACATCGTCCACCGGCGCGAGCGTGATCGGCGGGGCTCACTCGTGGCTTACGCGAGGAGGTTCTGTGTGCCGGTCTCAGGCTCGGGCGGCCTCCATGCGGTCGAGGATCGCGCGCTTGACGCCCTCGACCGGGACGCGCTCCTGGGTCATCGCGTCGCGCTCGCGGATGGTGACCGCGCCGTCCTCGAGCGAGTCGACGTCGACGGTCACGCACCACGGCGTGCCGATCTCGTCCTGGCGCCGGTAGAGCTTGCCGATCGCGGCAGTGTCGTCGTAGACAGCCATGAGGTCGCGCTTCAGGTCGGCCAGAATCCGCTGACAGAGCTCGACGATCTCGGGCCGCTTCTTCAGCAGCGGCAGGACCGCGACCTTGTACGGGGCAAGGTCGGGATGCAGCGCGAGCGAGACCCGCCGCTCCCCGCGGACCTCCTCGTCGCGGTAGGCATCGATGAGGAACGTGAAGGCCGCGCGATCGGGACCGCCGGCTGTCTCGACGATCCACGGGATGAAATGCTCCTCGGTCGCCGGATCGAAGTACTCGAGGTTCTCGCCCGAGGCCTCGGCGTGGCGGGAGAGATCGAAGTCGCCGCGGTTGTGGACACCTTCGAGCTCCTTCCAGCCGAACGGGAACCGATATTCGACATCGACGGCCTTCTTGGCGTAGTGGGCCAGCTCGTCGGGGGCGTGCTCGCGAGTCCGCAGGCGCTCCGGAGCGACACCGTATTGCTCGTACCAGGCGCGGCGGCGCGGCAACCACTCCTCGAATGCAGCGGCGGCCGAGTCCGGCTTGACGAAGTACTGCATCTCCATCTGCTCGAACTCGCGCATCCGGAACACGAAGTTGCCGGGGCTGATCTCGTTGCGGAAGCTCTTCCCGATCTGGGCGATACCGAAGGGGATCTTCTTGCGGCTCGACTGCTGGACGTTCTTGAAGTTCACGTAGCTGCCCTGGGCCGTCTCCGGCCGGAGGTAGATGACCGAGCCCTCGTCCTCGACGGGGCCCATGTGCGTCTGGAACATCAGGTTGAACCGCCGCGGGGCCGACAGCGGACCGCCGTCGACCGGGCAGCGCAGGTTCAGCTTCTCGACGATGTTCGGGTCGTTGAGCTCGCTGATCGAGAGGCCTTCGGTGCCGGGCAGTTCGTCGAGCCGGAACCGGCGATGGTCGGTCGCGCACTCGACGAGCGGGTCGGTGAAGTTCCCGACATGGCCCGACGTGACCCAGACCTGGGGGTGCATGAGGATCCCGGCGTCGAGCCCCACGATGTCGTCGCGCTCCTGGACCATCGCCTTCCACCAGGCGCGCTTGACGTTGTTCTTCAGCTCGACGCCCAGAGGGCCGTAATCCCAGACCGCGTTGATCCCGCCGTAGATCTCGCTGCTCGGGAACACGAAGCCGCGCCGCTTCGAGAGCGACACGATGGTCTCGAGATCGACGATGGCAGGGGCGACGTCGTCAGGATCGGGATGCGCGGTCACGGGCGGATGAGCTCTCCGGGTAGGGGGGATCGCTCATTCTCGCACGGGGTCAGCCCGTCGCGACGGGCGTGGCGTGACCGGCACGGACCTCGTCGAGGAACGCCAGCGATCGTGGCGAGCGGTCCAGCGAATAGGCCAGGAACTCGCGCATCCCCGTCTCGACCTCGCGCTCGACCGCTGGACGGATGCGCAGCGCCGCGAGGCCCTCGATGTCCATGCGCTGGTACGCCTTGAGGAGCTTGAGCCCCTCGAGCGTGAGCGCGACTCGCTCGTGCGGCGGCCCGGGGCAGCGCTCGCAGAGCACGCCACCGAGCGGCGGCACCCACCGGTAGCGCTCGTCGGCCTCGAGGAGCCGGCCGCATTCGACGCAACGATCGACCTCGGGCCGCACGCCGAGCTCGTCGGCGAGGTGCATCTCGAACCAGCGAGCGACCCGCGATGGGGCCATTCCCGCATCAAGGATCTCGTAGGCCCGCTTGAGGAGGAGATAGACCGTCTCGCTCGCGTGGCGCT